>JAKAXG010000054.1 GCA_021827225.1 Actinomycetes bacterium
GCGGCACCAGCGGTTCGGGCACCGGCGGGCGCCGGGGCTCGGCCCGGGGACCAGCGCCTGGCCGCAGACCGGGCAGGAGGCGGTGCGGGAGCCGGTCACCGGGTGATCGTCCCACCCGGGTGCGACGGCCAGGCCGGCGGGTGGGGCTAGATGAGGCCCTCGCGGACCACGATGGCCACCGCGTGGCAGCGGTTCCGGGCCTCGAGGCGGGCCATCAGCTTGGCCAGAACGCCCTTGATGGTGCTCTCCGAGTAGGCCAGCTGCTCGGCGATGTCGCTCGTGTCCAGACCGTCGGCCACCAGGCGCAGCACCTCCGCCTCCCGGCTGGACAGGCGGACGGTGGTCATGGTGGACCCGGGCCGCTCCACGGTGGGGGCCAGCCCGAACGCCGCCAGGGCGGACGCCGTCCCGACTCCGGGCGGGGGAACCGCCGGGGGACCGGCCGCCGAGCCGTCCCCGGCTCCCGGGGGCCCGGTGGCCGTCCCGCCCCAGCCGGCGGCCGACGCCGCCGCCTTCTTCAGCAGCCCCTCCGGGAGCTGGCAGCCGGCCTGGTCCGCCTGGCGGAGGACGTCCGCCAGGCGCGCCGAGGTCGCCTCGCTCCGACGCAGGAAACTCGTCACTCCCGCCGCCACCGCGGCGACGACGCCGGCCTCGTCGAAGCGGGAAGCCACCAGCACCACGCGTGGTATCCCGTCCCGTTGGATCGCTCTCACCACCCGGGCCGCCGTCTCGTCGACCGCGTCTGCGATCACGAGTGCGACCCTGGCCCTGTCCAGGTCCGCCGGTCCGACGATCTCGATGGAGGGATGCGCCTGCAGCTGGGTCTTGGCCCCCGCAGCGGACATCGGATCGGAGGCGTATATGTAAACGGAGGTACGCCCACTCACGGTGACAAAAGTACGACGCTGGGCCGCGGCCCACGTCAGTACCGACTACGCAATTTTTTCGGCGCCGGGTGTGACCGAAAACCGCCATCGTGCGCATAACGGCCCGACCGTGATACGAACATCGCATGCAGATCGAGGTCGTCGTCGAGATTCCCAAAGGGACCCGCAACAAGTACGAAGCCGATGAGAACGGCACGATCTGGCTGGACCGGATGCTGTTCACCTCGACCCGCTACCCCGAGGACTACGGCTACGTGCCCGAGACCCTCGCCGAGGACGGCGACCCGGTGGACGCCATGGTCATCCTCGACGAGCCGACCTTCCCGGGCTGCCACATCCACGCCCGCCCCATCGGGGTGCTCCGGATGCGCGACGAGGAAGGCATCGACGCCAAGGTGCTCTGTGTGCTCGACAGCGACCACCGCTACGACCACATCCAGGAGCTGAGCGACATCCCCGAGCACCAGTGCCACGAGATCGAGCACTTCTTCGAGATCTACAAGGACCTGGAGCCGGGCAAGATGACAGAACCCGCCGGCTGGGAGGGCCGCCAGGACGCCGAGCGGGTGATCGAGCTGGGGCGCAAGCGCTTCGCCGAGCGCGCCGGCGAGCAGTCGGCCAGCCGGCGGGCGTAGGCAACCACCCGGGCCGGCGACCAGCCGGCTACGCCGGCAGGTGGTCCTCGAACGCCGCCCGGACGCAGTCCACCAGAACGCCGGGGTCGGCCACCGCCTGCGGGTCGATGTTGAGCCCGACGTGGGCGGTGCCGGCGTAGCTGAGCAGCGTGGCGTTGAGCGCCCCGCCCGAGCGCGGCCCCACCGGGACCATGGCCTCCGCCCGGGCGCCGCCGAGGGCCAGGAAGAACGGCGGGCCGGTCACGTTGGAGGCCACCACGTCCAACGAGCGCAGGGCGGCGGCCACCAGGCCCACCATCCCGGGGGTGCGCAGACCCAGCCCGGCGGCGGCCTCCAGCATGGGCAGCCACGGCTGGCGGCGGGCCAGGACCACCATCTCGTGCACCAGCCGGGTGCGCTCCTCGAACTCCAGCGGCCCCAGCGGGCCGCGCAGCAGCGCCCCGTGCAGCTGGTTCTGCATCCCCAGCTCGTCCTCACCGGCCGGCCGGGCGCTCATGGGGATGGCCAGCCGCAGGCTGGGCGGCAGCACCGCGCACTTCTCGTGGTAGCGGGCCAGGCCCTCCAGCAGGCCGCCGAGGAAGACGTCGTTGACCGTGGCGCCGAGCCGCCCGCCCGCCCGGCGGAGGCCGTCCAGTGGCACCGACAACGTGGCCAGCGACACCCCGCCCGAGCGGCCCCGCAGCACCGGGCTGGCGGGGCCGGCGGCCGCGGCCAGAGCGCTGCGGACGGCGCGGCCGGCGTCGGCGGCCGTCCGCAGCAGGGCCTGTGGGTCGCCCGAAGCCGAGCGGACCGACCGGACACCCCACGGCACCGCCCGGCGGGCCAGGCCGGCCGACCGGCGGACCGAGGCGTCCAGGTCGCTCGTCATGGCGTCCAGAGCCGAGGGCGGGGCGGCCGGCGCCGCGGCGGACGGCCCGGGCGCCGACAGGTCGTCGAACAGCTCGCCGAGCAGCCTCACGCCGCCCAGCCCGTCGGTGTAGGAGTGGTGGAGGTGCAGCACCAGAGCGTCGGCCGCCCCGGGCACCAGCACCACCCGCCAGGGCGGGTGCCCTTCGGGGAAGGGGCGGGAGACGACGTCCTCGGCCACCGCGATCAGCTCCGGCGGCAGGTCCGCGGGGGCCGACAACGGCGGCCCGGACGGCACTCGGTCGACCCGGGCCACCTTGACGTGGCGGTCGAGACGGAACTGCGGGTCGGCCTCCCAGCGCGGCGGCACCGTCGGCAGCAGCCCCGGTCCCACCCGCTCGCGAAGGCGCGGCACCCGCCGGGTCATCTGGTCGAGCCGGTCGCGGAGGGCGACCCGGTCGAGCGGCCGGTCGAAGCGGACCAGCATCGCCATGGTGGGCAGCATGCGGGCGTCGTGGCGGCCGAGACGCCACATGAGCGCCTCGAGGTCGGTCATCCGCGGGGCGGGGCCGGCGCCCTCCCCCGGCGAGCTGCGGCCCGGTCCGTCCGGACCGGCGGTCACGCCTGCGGCGGCACGCCGGCCAGGCCGGCGACGATGTCGAAGGCCTGGCCCACCGTCTCGAGCTGCTCGGGGTCCACGTCGGGGATCTTGATGGAGAAGGCGTCGTTGAGGGCCAGGGTGATCTCGACCACGGCCAGGCTGTCGGCGTCGAGGTCCTCCCGCCACCGGGCGTCCGGCTGGACCTCGTCGGGGTCGATGTCCAGCACTTCCGCCACGCACCCCTGGAAGGTGCTGTAAGCCTCTCCGCGATCCATCCCCCAAAGTTAACCGGCGGTCGGGACGCCTATGGTGTCCTCCCATGCCCGGACTGCTGGAAGGCAAACGCATCCTGGTCACCGGGGTGCTGACAGACGACTCCCTGGCGTTCGCGGTGGCCAGGCTGGCCCAGGAGCAGGGCGCGGAGGTGGTCCTGACCGGCGCCGGCCGGGGCCTGTCGCTGACCCGCCGGGTCGCCCGCCACCTTCCCGACCCGCCCGACGTGCTCGAGCTCGACGTCACCGTCGCCGATCACGTGGCCGCGGTCGCCGCCGACCTGGAGCAGCGGTGGGGGGCCCTCGACGGGGTGCTGCACTCGATCGGCTTCGCCCCCCAGGCGTGCATGGGCGGCGGCTTCCTCGACGCCGGATGGGACGACGTGAAGGTGGCCATGGAGATCTCGGCCTATTCGCTCAAGCTCCTGGCCGTCGGGTTGCGACCGCTGATGCGGGCGGCCGGCGCCGGGTCGGTGGTCGGGCTGGACTTCGACGCCACCGTGGCGTGGCCCGGCTACGACTGGATGGGGGTGGCCAAGGCGGCGCTCGAGTCGACCTCCCGCTACCTGGCCCGGGATCTGGGCCCGGAGCAGATCCGGGTGAACCTGGTGGCCGCCGGGCCGATCAAGACCATGGCCGCCAGATCGATCCCCGGCTTCAGCGCCTTCGAGGAGGCGTGGGACGGGCGGGCGCCGCTGGGCTGGAGCGTCACCGACGCCGAGCCGGTGGCCCGGGCGTGCGTGGCCCTGCTCTCGGACTGGTTCCCGGCCACCACCGGGGAGATCATCCACGTGGACGGCGGCTTCCACGCCATGGGGGTCTGAGCCGTGGCCCGCACCGTGCTGATCACAGGAGGCAACCGGGGCATCGGCCTGGCCACCGCCCGCCGCTTCGCCGCCCAGGGGGACCGGGTGGCGGTCACCTACCGCCGCGAGCCGCCGGCCGACGCCGGCGACCTGCTGCCCGTCCGCTGTGACGTGACCTCCGCCGACGACGTGGAGGCCGCCTTCAAGGAGGTGGAGGACCGGCTGGGCGCCGTCGAGATCCTGGTGTCCAACGCCGGGGTCACCGCCGACCAGCTGCTGCTGTCGATGAAGGAGGAGGCCTGGGCGGGGGTGATCGACGCCAACCTGACCGCCGCCTACCGGGTGGCCCGCCGGGCCACGTCCAAGATGATCCGGGCCCGCTGGGGGCGCATGGTCTTCGTGTCGTCGGTGGTGGCCCTGACCGGCTCGCCCGGCCAGACCAACTACGCGGCGTCGAAGGCCGGGCTGATCGGCTTCGCCCGGTCGCTGGCCCGGGAGATCGGCGGCCGGGGGGTGACGGTCAACGTGGTCGCCCCCGGCTTCGTGACCACCGACATGACCGCCGCCCTGGCCGAGGCCCGCCAGGCCGAGATCCTCGAGCAGGTGCCGCTCAAGCGGATGGCCACAGCCGAGGAGGTGGCCGCCGCCATCGCCTACCTGGCGTCCGACGACGCCGGCTACGTGACCGGCGCGGTGATCCCGGTGGACGGCGGCCTGGGGATGGGCCACTGATATGGAAAAAGGGTTGCCCCGCCCCGCCGACGTCCTCCCCCACCGGCCCCCGTTCCTGTTCGTGGACGAGGTCACCGCCGTCGTCGAGGGGTCATCGGCCACCGGCGTGTGGCGGCTGACCGGCGAGGAGGCCTTCTTCGCCGGGCACTTCCCCGGCCGGCCCACCCTGCCGGGGGTCCTGATGGTGGAGGCCATGGCCCAGCTGGGCGGCATCGCCCTGCTGGCCGATCCCCGCTACGCCGGCAAGCTGCCGCTGTTCGGGGGCATCGACAAGGCCCGCTTCCGCCGCCAGGTGCGGCCCGGCGACACCCTGGAGATGGAGGTGGTCCTCGACCAGCTGGGCTCCAACGCCGGCCGGGGCCACGGGACCGCCCGGGTGGGCGGCAAGGTCGCCTGCCAGGCGTCGATGCTGTTCGTCATCGTCAGCCCGTGAAAGCGGTCTGCGTCTACTGCGGCTCGTCCCGGGGCACCGGGGCCGTCTACACCGAGACGGCCCGTCAGGTCGGGGCGCTGCTCGCCGGGCACGGGCTGCGCCTGGTCTACGGCGGCGGGTCGGTCGGCCTGATGGGCGAGGTGGCCGACGCCGCGCTCGAAGCGGGCGGGGCGGTCACCGGGGTCATCCCCCGGGGCCTGTTCCGGGCCGAGGTGGCCCATCCGGGGCTCACCGAGCTGGTCGAGGTCACCTCCATGCACGAGCGCAAGATGGAGATGTTCGAGCGGGCGGACGCCTTCGTCGCCCTGCCCGGCGGCCTGGGCACCCTGGAGGAGCTCACCGAGCTCACCACCTGGGCCCAGCTGCGCCTGCACGCCAAGCCGATCGTCACCCTGGACGTCAACGGGTTCTGGCAGCCGTTCCACCGGCTGCTCCGCCACTACGTGGAGGAGGGCTTCATGAAGGCCGCCAACCTGGACCTGATATCCAACGTGGACAGCGTCGACAAGCTCATCCCCGCCCTGGCGAGCTCCGGGTGAACACCAGGGTGGCGTTGTGGCCGCCGAAGCCGAAGCTGTTGGTGACGGCCACCTCGAACGACGCGGCCCGGGCGGCGTTGGCCACGTAGTCCAGGTCGCAGTCGGGGTCGGCCTGCTCCTGGTTGATCGTCGGCGGCAGGATCTGGTGGTTGAGGGCCAGCACGCAGATGGCCGCTTCGAGCGCTCCGGCCGCCCCCAGGGTGTGCCCGGTCATGGACTTGGTGGACGAGACGGGGGGAACTTTGTCCGCGAAGACCCGCTTGAGGGCCAGCGTCTCGATCCGGTCGTTGGGCGGGGTGGACGTCCCGTGGGCGTTGACGTAGCCGACCGCGTCCGGGTCGACGCCGGCGTCGGCCAGGGCGGCCCTCATGGCCCGGACGGCGCCGTCGGCCTCCGGGTGGGGCTGGGTCATGTGGTAGGCGTCGGAAGTCGCCCCGTAACCGGCCAGCTCGGCCAGGATCGGCGCCCCCCGGCTCAGCGCCCGCTCCCTCTCCTCCAGGACCAGCGACGCCGCCGCCTCGCCCATCACGAACCCGTCCCGGCCGGCGTCGAAGGGCCGGGAGGCGGCGGCCGGGTCGTCGTTGCGGATGGACAGGGCCTTCATGGAGGCGAAGCCGGCCACCCCCACCCGGGTGATCGGCGCCTCGCTGCCCCCGCAGATCACGGCGTCGACCCGGCCGGCCCGGATCAGGTCCAGGCTCTCGCCCACCGCCTGGGCGGAGGCCGAGCAGGCGGTGACGGTGCAGGTGCTGTACCCGCGGATGCCGAACTCCATGGAGACGTTACCGGCGACCATGTTGGGGATCATCATGGGCAGCAGGTAGGGGTTGACCCAGTCCGGGCCCCGCTCGTTGAGGACGTCGAGGCCGTCCTCCAGGGACCGGATGCCCCCGATCCCGGTGCCCCACACCGCGCCGATCCGCTCGGCGTCGGCGGCGATGTCGATGCCCGAGGCGGCCACCGCCTCCCCGGCCGCCACCAGCGCCATCTGGCCCACCCGGTCGAGGTGCTTGGCCCGCCGGCGGCCGAAGACCTTCTCCGGCTCGAAGCCGGGGACCTCGCCGGCGATGCGCACCGGGTAGTCCCCGGCGTCGAAGTGGGAGATCTTGGTCACACCCGAGCGGCCGGCGGCCAGCGCCTCCCACGTCGTGGCGGCGTCGAGACCCAGCGGGCTCACCACCCCGATTCCCGTCACGACCACCCGGCGCCTGGACACGGCAGAACATCCTAAGGGCCCGCCGCGCCGTGCCCTGAGGCGCGGGCGGCCCGCGAGATGTTCACTCCGCAACGGCTGCTGGTAGAACTTACGGGCCATGGCTGCCCCCGTTGCCCCCCCTGCGGCCCCATATCCGGAAACGTTCGGCTACCGGTTGAAGCGCCGCCTCCTCGGGCCACCGCTGGTGACCGAGGCCCTGGAGGGCGAGCGGCTCAGCAAGCCGGTGGCGATGGGCGTGCTCACCTGCGACATGATCTCCTCGTCGGCGTACGGCACCGAGGAGATGCTCACCATCCTGGTGCCCGCCGTCGGCGCCGCCGCGTTCAGCCTGGTGCTGCCGGTGACCGCCGCCATCCTGGCGGTGCTGATCATCGTGACCCTCTCCTACCGGGAGGTGGTCATGGTCTACACCAAGGCCGGCGGGTCCTACGTCGTGGCCCGGGACAACTTCGGGGTGAACGTGGCCCAGCTGGCCGCCGCCGCCCTGCTCATCGACTACGTGCTCACGGTGGCGGTGCAGACCGCCGCCGGCACCGACGCCCTCACCTCGGCCATACCGTCGCTGGCCACCCCCGGCTACCACACCCTCATATCGGTGCTGATCGTGGGCCTGCTCATATACGGCAACCTGCGGGGCATCCGGGAGGCCGGCCGGACCTTCGCGGTGCCGACCTATTTCTTCATCGGCGCCATGGTGCTGGTGGTCGGGATCGGGCTGGGCCGGGAGGTCTTCGGCGACCTGCCGATGATCGCCCACTACAAGGCCGGCCACGTGCCCATCGGCCACCCGGGCAGCGGGGTGCTGGAAGGGGTGTCGGTGTTCATCCTGCTGCGGTCGTTCGCCAACGGCGGGTCGTCGCTGACCGGGCTGGAGGCCATCTCCAACAGCGTGTCGGCGTTCCGGCCGCCGGAGGGGCGCAACGCCCGCACCGTGCTGGTGCTCATGAGCACCACGCTGGGCTCGCTGGTGCTGGGCGTCTCGATCCTGGCCCACTTCACCCACGCCATCCCCTACCTGAGCGGATCGCCGACGGTCATCTCCCAGGTGGCCAAGGAGGCGTTCGGCCCCAGCTTCTTCGGCAGGATCGGGTTCTACATCGTACAGCTGGCCACCCTGCTGATCCTCTGGACGGGGGCCAACACCAGCTTCAACGGCTTCCCGTTCCTGGCCAACTTCGTGGCCGAGGACCGCTTCCTGCCCCGCCCGTTCATGAAGCGGGGCCACCGCCTGGTGTTCTCCAACGGCATCATCTTCCTCGGGGTGATCGCCATCGCCCTGCTGGTCATCACCGAGGCCAAGGTCGACTCGCTGGTGAGCCTCTACGCCATCGGCGTGTTCACCGGCTTCACCATGGCCGGGGCGGGCATGACCAAGCACCACCTGACCCACCGGGAGCCCGGCTGGCGCCACAAGCTGGCCATCAACCTGTCCGCCGGGGCGGTGTCGCTGATCGTGGTGGTCATCTTCGCGGTGACCAAGTTCACCCAGGGGGCGTGGGCGGTGGTGGTGCTGTTCCCCCTCATCGTCTACGTCCTGATCCGCACCCACCGGCTGTACCAGGCCGAGTCCCGGGTGCTGGGCGAGGGGGCGGCGGAACAGGCGGTCGAGGCCCGCCCGCTGCCCCGCCACGTGGCGTTCGTCCTCGTCGACGGGCTGGACCTGGCGACCGCCCGGGCGGTGCAGTACGCCCGGACGTTGTCGGTGGACGAGCTGCGGGCGGTGCATTTCGTGATCGACAGCGCCCGGGCCCAGCAGATCCAGGCCCGCTGGACCCGGCTGGGTCTCAGCCGCCTGCCGCTGCAGCTGGTCCACTGCCCCGACCGGCGGGTCGACCGGGCGGCCCTGGAGGTCGTCGGCGAGGCGGCTGCCGACGGCCGGACCGAGGTGACGGTGCTGATGCCCAGGCGGACCTACGCTTTCGGCCTGGGCCGGATCCTGCACAGCTCCACCGGTGAGCGCATCGCCACCGCCATCGGCCGCCTGGACCACGTCAACGCCACCATCGTCCCGTTCGACGTGCGCGGCGAACTGCGCCAGGCACATCCCGACGGCCGCCGCCGGACCAGGCCCCGCCCCGCCGAGGCCGAGAAGGCCGAGGAGCGCTACGACGAGAAGGTCCTCGCCGCGGTAGCGGGGACCACGCCCATCGCCGCGCTGCACCCCCGGGAGGCGGCCAAGGTCGCCGGGCGGGTGAAGTCGGTGACCGTCCAGCCGTGGGGCGACACGGCCTCGCTGCGGGTGGAGCTGACCGACGACCACGGCAGCCTCACGGTGGCCTTCCACGGCCGGCGCCAGATCGCCGGCCTGACCCCCGGCAGCCGGATCGTGGTCGAGGGCACCGTGGCCGAGACGAGGGGCCAGCTGGCCATGATCAACCCCCACTACGAGTTCCTGGCCGGACCGGCCGACGAGCACGAGGAGTAGCCGCCCGGTGGGCCGCTTCGACGGTCGTTCCTACCAGTCCCGTATCGACGACCTGGCGGCGTCGGGAATCGACGTCCACGGTGAGGCCGAACTGGTGAGGCGCTACCACCCCCGTTCGGTGCTCGACGCCGGATGCGGCACCGGCCGGGTGGCCATCGAGCTGTCCCGCCACGACGTCACCACCCTCGGCGCCGACGTCGACGCCTCGATGATCGCCGAGGCCCGCCGGCGGGCGCCGGACCTGGAATGGCTGGAAGCCGACGTGGCCGCGCTGGACCTGGCGGACCGCTTCGACGTGGTGGTGATGGCCGGCAACGTGCCCCTCTTCTGCCCGCCGGCGTCCCGGCCGGCCCTGGTGGGCGCCTGCGCCCGCCACCTGCATCCCGGCGGCGGACGCCTGATCGCCGGGTTCTCCCTCGACCGCGACTACCGGCTCGACGACTACGACCGGTGCTGCGCCGAGGCCGGCCTGGTGCTGGAGGACCGCTGGTCGACGTGGGACCGCCGGCCGTTCGGTCCCGGCGCCGACTACGCGGTGACCGTGCACCGGACGCGGTGACCGTGCACCGGACGCCGTGACCGCCGGCCGGGGTCCGCCGTTTGAGCCCCGGGCCGCCTGGTTAGCACTCCGGGCATGAGTACCAACGTGGCCAGCAAGTCGGGAACCTTCGAGCTGGACGGTGAGCGCACCGTCACCCGCCTGGGCTACGGCGCCATGCAGCTGACCGGGAAGGGCGTCTGGGGGGATCCCGCCGATCCCGAAGAAGCGGTCCGGGTGCTGCGCCGGGCGGTCGAGCTGGGCGTCGACTTCATCGACACCGCCGACTCGTACGGGCCGTTCGTCTCCGAGCTGCTGATCAAGAAGGCTCTTCACCCCTATCCGCAGAACCTCACCATCGCCACCAAGGCGGGCCTGACCCGCACCGGACCGGGCGAGTGGCACCCGGTCGGCCGGCCGGAATACCTGCGCCAGCAGTGCGAGCTGTCGCTCCGCCACCTGGGCCTGGAGCGGATCGAGCTGTTCCAGCTGCACCGCATCGACCCCCAGGTGCCCCTGGAGGACCAGGTCGGCGAGCTGAAGAAGCTGCAGGACGAGGGGAAGATCGCCCACATCGGCCTGTCGGAGGTCGACGTGGACCAGCTGCGGGAGGCGCAGGGCATCGCCACCATCGCCTCGGTGCAGAACCTGTACAACCTGGCCAACCGCAAGGCCGAGGACCTCCTCGACTACTGCGAGGCCAACGGCCTGGGGTTCATACCCTGGTTCCCGCTGGCTACCGGGGACCTGGCCCGCGGCGACGGGCCTCTCAAGGACATCGCCGAGAAGAAGGGGGCGTCCCCCTCCCAGCTGGCGCTGGCCTGGCTGCTGCACCGCTCGCCGGTCATGCTGCCCATCCCCGGAACCTCCAGCGTGGCCCACCTGGAGGACAACCTGGAGGCGGCCGGCATCGAGCTGTCCGACGAGGACATGGACGCCCTCGGCAGGCTGGGCAGCTAGAGCGGAGCCGCGGCCTCTACAGCCCGAAGAGGCGGGCGCCGTTGTCCCACAGGACGCGCCGCATCCAGCCGTCCCCGAAGCCGAGGGCGTCCATCCCGGCCACCTGGGCGGCGAAGGCGTGGGGGATGGTCGGGAAGTCGGACCCGAACACGATCCTGTCCCCGAGGGTCTCCACCCGGGCGAGGAGATCCTCGGGGTAATCCGACAGGTAGGGCGGGTCGGTGAACACCATGGCGGTGTCGAACCACACCGAGGGGTGTTCCTCGGCCAGCGCCACGAACTCGGCGAAATCCGGCGCTCCCATGTGGGCGATCACCAGTCGCAGCCGGGGGAACCGGTCCAGCAGCCTGCGGACCGGTCCGGGACCGCACCACTCCTCGTTGCCGGACCCGTCGTCCACCGCCCCGGCGTGCAGGATGATCGGGGTCCCGGCATCCTCCAGCAGGCCCCACGCCCGGTCCAGCCGGGGGTCGGTGGAGTCGAACGCCCCCACCTGCAGGTGCACCTTGACGCAGCGGCCGCCGGCGTCGAGGCAGCGGGCCACCTCGTCCTCCACCCCGGGCTCGGGGTAGATGGTGAAGGTGGGGATGACCGCCGCCTCGGCGGAGGCCAGCCCCATGGTGTGGTCGTTCAAGAAGCGGAGCATCCCCGGGCGGTGGGCGTAGGCCAGGGCGGTGTGGTGGCGGACGCCCACCGCCTCCAGGGTGGCCAGGCGGTCGGCGGCCGGTAGCCGGTAGGCCACCGGCCAGGGCGGGGTCAGCCCGTCGAACCACCGCCACACGGCGTCCTGCACCCGGTCCGGCAGGAAGTGCACGTGGGCGTCGATGATCCCCGCCACCCCGAGCCGCTGCAGGTAGGCGGGCACCTCTTCGTCGGTCATGGAAGCCGAGCCTAGGAGCCGGCCGGCTTCAGGAACTTCTCAACCAGGTCCAAGCCGGCTCACAGGCGCGGGGGCGATCCTTATTTACGAAGACGTCGATCGGACTACCGAAGGACGACAAGATGACCGACTCCAGCGGACATTCGGACCCCGGCTCCTGGGCGGAGGTCCCTCCCCCTCCCCCCGCCCAGGAGCCGCCCGGCGGCGGGTGGCAGCCACCGTACGGAGGCTGGCACTGGCCCGGGGAGGCCGCCGGCGGGCCCGGCCCGTCGGCCCCGCTGCGCAAGCGGCGGACCAGCCCGGCCGTGACCGCGCTGCTCGTCGCCGGGGCGGCGGTAGTCAGCGTGGGCGCCGGCCACTACCTCTGGAGCACCTCGGCCACCACGGCCACCGCCGCCCGGGCCTCGACCCCCCCGACGACCGGCAACCCGGGCGGCTCGTCCTACGGCACCTCCCCCTACGCC
>JAKAXG010000747.1 GCA_021827225.1 Actinomycetes bacterium
CGCCGTAGCTGGCCATGAGGGTGTGGAGCCCGGCCAGGGTGTTGAGGGCGTTGTCGGCGGCCGTGGAGGTGGGGCTGTAGGGATAGCTGTAGGGGTGGACGGCGGCGGCGTCGAAGTAGCGGCCGAAGCCCCCCTGGTAGAGGGCGGCCAGGAACGCGGAGGGCGAGACGGCCACCCCTGGGACGGTGCCGGAGGTGCGGCCCAGACCGCCGAGGACCACGAAGCCGTTCGGATCCGCGGCGTGGACCGCCAGGTACCCGGCCTGCAGCAGCCGGCCGTAGGCGGCCGGGTTCACCTGGGCACCCCAGTAGCTGATCAGGTTCTCCTCGTTCCAGATCTCGTAGGTGTTGACGCCGCGGGGGGCGTAGCGGTGGACCACGGCGGCGGCGAAGGCGGCGAACTCGGCCGGATCGGGCTGCGAGCCGTTCATGGCCCACATCGGGGCGCTGTCGAGCAGGGCGTCCACCTGCATGCCGTGGGCCAGGGCGTCGCCGATGGCGGTGTCCTCGCTGCTCCACAGGAACACCCCGGGGAGCGGTTCGATGGTCGACCACGGGACGTCGAGGCGGACCCAGCGGTCGCCGGCGGCGGCCATGGCCGACATCATCTGGGCCACGGTGGCCGGCGGCCCGCTGACCGCGGTGGCGCCGGGCGAGATCCCCACGGCGAAGCCGGGCCCGGCGCCGGTGGCTGCGGAGGTCCCGGCGGCGGTCAGGGCGGGGGCGGCGGTGCCGGCGGTCGGGGCGGTCGGGGAGGCGGCCAGCGCCGGCCGGGCGGCGAGGGCGGCCAGCAGCGCCACGCCGGCGCCGGCGAGGGCAAGGCGGCGCCGGCCGGCGCGCGACCCCGGGAGCGGCCGGCGGCGGCCGGCGGTGAGGGGGGTCACGCCGGCTTCAGCACGGCGCCGAAAACGCCGGCCCGGTTCCCCTGCACGCCGGCCCCGTAGGGAGCGTCGATGCCGGCGGTGAACTCGGCGAAGGCCGAGTTGTGGTCGACGTCGTCGACCAGCAGCAACCCTCCGGGGCGCAGGGCGGCCCAGGCCAGGCGCATCTCGAAGAGCATGTTGGCCCGGGTGTGGAGGCTGTCGTGGACGAACAGGTCCAGGGGGGTGTTGCGCTCCAGCAGGTCCGGCAGCAGGCGGCGACTGGCGCCTTTCAGCCACGTCCACCGGTCGGCCAGGCCCGGATCGACGGCGGCGCCGGCCCCGCCGCTCCTGATCAGGTTGACCTCGGGAAGGTCGATGCTCCACAGGTGGCCGGCGCCGTTGGCCTGCATGGCCGACAGGATCACGGCGCTGGTGAAGCCCCGGGCGACCCCGGTCTCCACCGCCCGCTCCGGTCGCAGGTGGCGGGTTGCCGCCCACACCGCGGTCATGGTGCCCAGCCCCGAGTCGTGGTGGTGCCGCTCGGGGAAGCGGGCGGTGATGGAGTCCCACACCTGGTCGAAGGGGGCGCAGATGGCGCACTCGCCGGTCACCCCGAGGAGCCGGTGCACCACCTCGGTTGCCGTCCCCTCCGTGCCGAGGCCCGCCGGGGCGGCGGTCGGCTTCTCCCGCCAGCGCTCCCACTCGCTGGCCAGCCGGTCCGCCAGTTCCTGTGGACGGCTCCAGTAGTAGCGGGCGGAGCCGATGAGCTGCGGCTTGGTCGGGGTCGGGGTCTGGGTCACCGCTATTCCCGGTTCGCTGCGACCGGCCCAACTCCTTCACCGCGGACACACGTCGGCGATGGGAACTTTTTTCGGAGCCGGAAACGTAGCCGGGGGAGGATCCCCGCCCCCCGGATCGAACTCTGATATGCGCAAAGTGCGGGAGAAGGGCGTCTGGGGTGAGCGGTTCCATGAGCTTGACGGAACTCGAGGTGTCGGCGGCGATCGATCGTGCCGCCGTGGATCGATTCCAGGACGGGGAGTGGGCGGCCTTCGAGGAGCTGTACGGGCGCCACCGGGACCGGCTCCTGCGCTACTGCCAGTACCGCCTGCGGGACCGTCACGAAGCCGAGGACGTGGCGCAGGAGGCCTTCGTCCGGGCCTGGCGCTCCATGCCGACTTTCGGTGGTGACCGCAACTTCTATCCGTGGCTGCGGGTGGTCGCCTCCAACCTGTGCACCGACGCCCTGCGCAAGCGGTCCCGTTCCGAGCCGGCCGGCGAGCTGGACCTGGACTCCTTCCAGTTCACCGACCACCCCGAGACCGCCCGCCTCGAGGCCGAGGACGACCGCCAGATGGTCCGCCAGGCGCTGGCCCGGCTGAACGCCCGGCACCAGTCGGCGCTTCTCATGCGGGAGGACGAGGGCCTGGCCTACGAGGAGATCGCGGCCCGCACCGGGGTGAGCACCTCCACGGTGGAGTCACTGCTGTGGCGGGCCCGCCAGTCGTTCCGCCGGGAGTTCACCGTCCTGTCGGCCAGCCAGGCGTGCCTGGCCGTCCTGGGGGTGCCGCTGGCGCTGACCGGCTGGTTCCGCCACGCCGTCCACTCCGTGGCCGCCCGCTTCCATCAGCGCCTGAGCCTGGCCGGGTTCCTCTCCTTCTCGCCCGACGCCCCCGGGTTCCACACCGCCGCCCTGACCACCGCCGGGGTGGTTGTGGCCACTGTCGTGGCGGCCGCCGTGGGCATCGGAGGGTCTGCCCCGGCCGCTCCCGCCGTGCCGCC
>JAKAXG010000055.1 GCA_021827225.1 Actinomycetes bacterium
CGGAGCAGACGCTACCCAAGATGAAGCGCAAGGAGTACGAGCGGCACCTGCGGGTACTGCACGGCGAGCTGGTCGCCATGCAGGAATGGGTGAGGCGGTCCGGCGCCAAGATCTGCATCGTGTTCGAGGGGCGCGACACCGCCGGCAAGGGCGGCACGATCAAGGCCATCACCGAGCGGGTCAGCCCCCGGGTGTTCCGGGTGGTGGCCCTCCCCGCGCCCAACAGCCGGGAGCGCTCGCAGATGTACATGCAGCGCTACCTCCCCCACCTGCCGGCGGCCGGGGAGGTGGTCATCTTCGACCGCAGCTGGTACAACCGGGCCGGGGTGGAACGGGTGATGGGCTTCTGCACCATGGACGAGGTGCAGCGGTTCCTCCGGGGCACTCCGGAGGTGGAACGGGCCATGGTCGACTCCGGGATCATCCTGGTCAAGTACTGGCTGGACGTGAGCCCCGACGAGCAGACCCGCCGCCTGGAGAGCCGGATCGAGGATCCCCGCAAGGTGTGGAAGCTCTCGGACCTGGACCTGCAGTCCTACCACCGGTGGTTCGACTACGGCCGGGCCCGCGACGAGATGTTCGGTTCCACGCACACCGCGTGGGCTCCGTGGTACTTCGCCCACAGCGACGACAAGAAGCGCACCCGCCTCAACATCATCTCCCATCTGCTGAGCGTCGTCCCCTACGAGCCTCTCGACCATCGGCCGGTGAAGCTGCCGAAACGCCAGGAAGCCCACGGGTACCGAGAGCCGCTTCTCGCCGCCACGCAGATACCGACACCTTTCTGAAGCGGCACCAGCCCCCGCTCCGGGGCCCGCCACACAGCGAGGAGGTCCCCATGACCGACATCATCCAGACGCCCCCCGGTGCCGCCGGGACGGCCGCCCCGTGGTACGGCCGGCCGGCCGAGGAGGTGGCCGGGGCGCTCGGAGTGGACGTGGCGGTGGGGCTGCCCGGCGACCGGGCCAGGAGCCTCCTGGCCGCCAACGGGCCGAACTCGCTGCCCGAGGAGGAGGCGCCGCCGGCCTGGAAGCGTTTCCTGGCCGAGTACCGCAGCTACATGCAACTCATCCTGTCCGGGGCGGCCATCGTCTCCCTGGCCATCAAGCAGTGGAGCACCGCGGTGGTGCTCATCCTGCTGACCGTGGGCAACGCCCTCGTGGCCATGCGCCAGGAGGGGAAGGCCGAGAGCGCCATGAACGCCCTCAAATCCCTGATGAAGGCCACCGCCCGGGTCCGGCGCGACGGGATCGAAAGGGAGGTGTCCGCCGAGCAACTGGTGGTAGGCGACGTGGTGCTGCTCAACGCCGGGGACCAGGTCCCCGCGGACGGGCGGGTGGTGGCGGCCAGCTCGCTCCAGGTGGACGAGTCCTCGCTGACCGGTGAGAGCACACCGGCCGCCAAGGAGACCCGGCCCCTGGACGGGACCGGTCTGGCGCCCGGCGACTGCTCGAACATGGTGTTCATGAACACCCCGGTCACCCACGGGAGCGGGGAGTTCGTCGTCACCGCCACCGGCACCGGCACCGAGGTGGGCCGGATCTCCGGGCTTCTCAGGACCACCGCCCGGGAGATGTCGCCGCTCACCAGGGAGCTCAACAACCTGAGCCTGTGGGTGGTCGGGGCAGCCGGGCTGACGATGATCGTGATGTTCGCCACCGGCCGGGCGCGCGGCCAGGCGTGGGACGCGCTGTTCGTGAGCGCCGTGTCACTGGCCATCGCCGCCATACCCGAGGCCCTGCCGACCGTCACCCAGGTGATCCTGTCGCTCGGGAGCACCGACCTGGCGGCGCGCAACGCCATCGTCAAGGACCTGCCTTCGGTCGAGACGCTGGGCTTCACCTCGGCCATCAACTCGGACAAGACCGGCACGCTGACGATGAACCAGATGACCGCAGTGGAGCTCGTCGACCTGGACGACCGCTACCGGGTCACCGGCACCGGCTACGAGCTGTCCGGGCAGGTGCAGCACACCGCCGGCCGGGCCGACCACCCCGATCCCATCATCCTCCCGTTCGTGATCGCCAACGACGCCGAGGTGGTGGACGACCGGGTGATCGGGGACCCCACCGAGCGGGCACTGCTCGTACTGGCGTACAAGGCCGGCGTGGACATCGCCGGCAGCCGCCGGGCCCTGCCCCGACTCGCCACCCTGCCGTTCGACCCGGGGTACAAGCTGATGGCCACGTTCAACCGGGGAACCGACGCAGAGGGTCGCCCGGTCGTCCGCTGCTTCGTGAAAGGGGCGGCGCCGGCGGTGCTGGCCCGCACCGCCACCGCCCTGACCGGCGGCCGTAGCGTTCCGTGGGACCGGGACCGGGCGGACACCGCCCACGCCGAGATCGAGCGGATGGGCGGCGACGGCCTGCGGGTCATGGCCGCCGCCCAGCGCGACATCGACGCCGGAGCCTTCGACGCCGGAAGCGACCTGCTCGCCTACGTGACCGATCTCGAGCTGACCGGACTGGTGGGCATGGTCGACCCTCCCCGGCCCGAGTCCAAGGCCGCCGTAGCCGACGCCCGGGCCGCCCACGTGCGGGTGCGGATGGTCACGGGGGACGACGTCACCACCGGCGCAGCCATCGCCGCTCAGCTCGGCATCGAAGGTGAGGCCGTTCTGGGCGCCGAGCTCGCGGCCATGAGCGCGGAGGAACGCCGGTCGCGCATCGACGCCATCGGGGTGGTCGGCCGGGTCGCCCCGGAGCACAAGGTGCTGCTGGCCGAGACCCTGAAGGAGAAGGGCGAGGTGGTGGCCATGACCGGCGACGGCGTCAACGACGCACCCGCCATCAAGGCGGCGGACATCGGCATAGCCATGGGCAGCGGCACGGAAGTGGCCAAGAACGCCGGGCGGATGATCCTGTCCGACGACAACTTCGCCACAATCGTCTTCGCCGTCGAGCAGGGTCGGAAGATCTTCGACAACCTCACCAAGTACATCCGCTTCGTGCTGCTGCTGCTCGTGGCGTTCGTGCTCAGCTTCATGGGCGCCGCCATCTTCAACGTGGCCGCCGGCGAGCCTTTCACCCCGGCCGAGGTGCTCTGGATCCACTTCGTCGTCAACGCCCCGTTCGGCTTCGCCCTGGGCTTCGACCGGGAGACCCCGGGCCTGATGGAGCAGAAGCCCCGACCGCGGGGCGAGTCCGTGCTTACCGAGCCGCTCCTCCTGACGGTGGGCCTGGTCGGGCTGGCCATGTCGGTGGCCACCCTGCTCCTCATACAGCTGGGCAAGTCCGAGTTCGGCAGTGTGGCGGTCGGCAGCTCCGTCGCCTTCACGGCCTTCGTGCTGATGCTGATCGTGGCCGCGTTCGAGTGCCGGAGTCCCACCGATTCGGTGTTCACGCTGGCCACCTTCGACAGCCGCCAGATGAACCGGGCGGCCGCCGGGGAGTTCGTCCTGGCCGTGCTGGCCACCCAGATGGACGCCCTGCGGCGGATCCTCGGCACCACCAACCTCGACATGCGTCAGTTCAGATGGGCGCTGATACCCCCGATCGTCCTGCTCGGCATGTGGGAGGTCGGAAAGTACGTCGCCCGGCGGTGGGCGGCGCGCCGCCAGCCCACCGTGATCACCATCTAGATCGGAGGTGCCATGACCACCAGTACCGACACCCGGACCGCCCCCCGCCATAGCGGGGCGGCCATCAGCACCCGGTCCCTCACCAAGCGCTTCGGGCACTTCACCGCCCTGGACGGCCTCAACCTGGATGTGGAGCAGGGCGAGGTCTTCGGCTTCCTCGGCCCCAACGGGGCCGGGAAGTCCACCACCTTGCGCCTCCTGCTCGGACTGATCCGGCCCAGCAGCGGCACCGCCCGCATCTTCGGGGTGGACGTGGGCGACGTCAAGCACGTCCACGGGCGCATCGCCTACGTCCCCGGTGACGTGGCTCTGTGGCCCCGCCTGACGGGGAGCCAGTGCCTGTCCCTGTTCGGCCGGTTGCACGGCTCGGTGGACCCGGCCAAACGGGACGAGCTGGTGGAGCGGTTCCAGCTGGACACCTCCAAGCGGGCCCGGGCCTACTCGAAGGGCAACCGCCAGAAGGTGGCACTGGTCGCGGCGTTCTCGGCGCGGGCGGACCTGATCATGCTGGACGAGCCCACGAGCGGCCTGGACCCGCTGATGGAGGCCGAGTTCGTCAGCGCCGTCAGGGACGTGGCCGCCGAGGGGCGGACAGTCTTCCTGTCCTCGCACATACTCTCCGAGGTGGAGACCCTCTGCCAGCGGGTCGGGATCCTGCGGGAGGGGAAGCTGGTCGAGGTGGCAGACGTCGGCAAGCTCCGCAGCATGCACGGAACCGAGCTCGACATAGACCTGGACGGCCCGGCCCCGGACCTGGGTGGGGTGGCGGGCGTGTCCGGCGTGGAGCGGACACCCGAGGGCCTCCGGATCCAGGTGTCGGGAGAGCCGGGACCTCTCCTGCGGGCCCTCGAGCCGGTCCGGGTGACCGCCCTTCGCTCCCGGGAGGCGTCACTCGAGGAGATCTTCCTCGGCTACTACGACCGGGGTGCCCATGGCTCACGGGATGGGGAGGACGGCCATGACCACTGAACTGGCCGAGAGGCCCACACCGGCGCCCGCCCCGGCCCGGGCCACCGCCGAGCGCCCGGCACCGCTGCATGCCGAACGGGCGGATGTCAGCCTCACGTTCCGCCAGGTCTGGTTCGGAGCCTCGGTGGTGCTGGCCTCCATCGGCTTCATGCTGTGGGCCGGAACGGAGGCGTACCACAAGTCGGCCCAGGCGGGCGGGGGGATCATGACGGCGCTGGCCGACAATCCGGCCGTGCGGGCCATCTACGGCCTGCCCACCGCCATCGACACCGTGGGCGGGTTCGCCGTCTGGCGGGTCGAGCTGTTCGTCACCCTCCTGGGCAGCGTCTGGATCACCATGGCCACGACCCGGGTACTGCGCGGCGGGGAGGAGACCGGGCGCATGGATCTGGTCCTGTCCAACCCCCTGTCGCTGCTCAGGGCGACCGTCAGCAGCCTGATGGCCCTCCTGCTGGTCCCGGTGCTGAACGTGCTCCTCACCGCACCGGTCCTGACCTCCGCCGGGGGCCAGGCCGAAGGAGCGTGGCTGTATGCCGTCGGTCTGGGCCTGCTCCTTCTCACCTTCGTGGGGATGGCCGCGCTGGCCTCGCAGCTCGTGCCGGACCGGCGGCGGGCCACGGGAATCGCCATGGGGGTGCTCTTCACCACCTTCGTCCTGCGGATGTGGGCCGACGGCAGCACGACCGCCCAGTGGGCCCGGTGGCTGAGCCCCTTCGGATGGGTGGAGAACCTGCACGCGTTCGCCAGCAACGACACCCTGGCGCTCCTGCCGCTGATCCTCGCCCCTGTAGTGCTCACGGCGCTGGCCCTCCTCACCGCGGCCCGGCGCGACACCGGAGCCGGACTGGTCAGGGCCGATGACACCAAGCAGGCCAGCAGCACGCTGCTGACCGGACCGCTCGGGTACTCGGCGCGCCGTCGCGCCGGGGAGCTGGCCGCCTGGGGCGTGGCCATCGCCGTCCTCGGGGTCCTGTCCGGGGGCCTGGCCCAGTCGCTGGTGGGATTCCCCCAGACCCAGCCGGAGGCCATGCAGATGCTCAACCAGGTGGGGATGGCCGACGCGGTCACCCCGGGCGGCTTCATCGCCGTCATGAACGTGTTCTACGCCGTGGTGCTGGCCGGCTACGCCATCTCCTGCGTGCACACCGACTACGACGACGAGATCAGCAACCGCCTGGACCTGCCGTACTCCAACCGGGTCACCCGCACCGGTTGGGCCGGATCGACCACCGTGACCACGGCGGTCGGCCTGGCGGCCCTGACGGTCGTGCTCGCCTTCGGCACCTGGATCGGCTCGGTGTTCTCCGATGCCGGGATCTCCGCCGGGGACTCCTTCTCCTCGGCAGCCAACGTGCTGGTCGTGCCGATGATGTTCCTCGGGGTGGCGCTCCTCTTCCACGGGGTGCGTCCCTCTTGGACGGTCGGCGTGGTGGGCGTGCTGGCCGTCGGCCTGTACCTGGTCGAGCTCATGGGCCCGGCCCTGTCCTGGCCGACGTGGGTGGTAGACCTGTCCCCCTACCACCACCTGTCACTGGTCCCGGTGGAGTCCGCGGCCGGAGCCGCCATAGCCGTCATGGCCGCAATAGCCGTGGCTGCCGCCGGGCTCGGCCTGTTCGCCTACGCCCGGAGGGACCTCCAGTGACCGGCTGGCCTCAGGAGGGCCGCACCGGGGTGAACGTGACGGGCATGGCCTCGTAACCGCTGACGAAGTTGGCCGGGCGGCGCGACGGCTCCTCGGGCGTCACGAGGGCCAGGTCGGGCAGGCGGGTGAGCAGCCGGTCCAGGATGGTGGAGATCTCCATCCGGGCCAGGCTGTTGCCCAGGCAGAAGTGGGAACCGAAACCGAATGCCAGGTGGTCGTTGGGGTCCCGTCGCAGGTCGAAGTTGTCGGGGTCGCTGAAGTGCTGCTCGTCGCGGTTGGCGGAGGGGTAGAGCAGCAGCAGCTTCTCCCCCGCCCTGATGCGCTTGCCGCCGAGCTCGGTGTCGGCGGTGGCGATCCGGGCCATGTTCTTGATCGGACTGACCCAGCGCAGCATCTCCTCCACCGCCCCGGGGATCAGGCCCCGGTCCGCCCCTAGCTGCTCCCACCGGTCGCGCTCGAGGAGAAGCTGGTAGACACCCCCGGTTATGACGTGGCGGGTCGTCTCGTCGCCGCCGATGAGGATGAGCAGCGAGTCGAATATGAGCTCGTCATCGCTCAGCCGGTCCCCGTCCACCTCGGCGTTGACGAGCACGCTCATCAGGTCGTCGGAGGGCAACTCCCGCCGGGCGGCTATCACCCTGCGGGCGTACGCCTCGTACTCGAGGAACACCTCGGTCATCCGCTCGATGGAACCGTCCCCGCCGTCGAGGCCGCTGAGCAGGGCGTCCGACCACTCGAGCAGCGTCTGGTGGTCCGCGTCGTCCACCCCGAGGGACTCCCCGATGACGATGAGCGGCAGCCAGGCCGCTATGTCCCAGACGAAATCGCACTCCCCCTTCTCGCACACCCGGTCGATCAGCCGGTCGGCGATGCTCTCGATCCGGGCCGCCCGGGTGCGGACCTGGGCCGGGGTGAAGGCCCGGTTGACCAGCTTCCTCCGCTTCCAGTGGGCCGGGTCGTCCAGGTCTATGAGCATGGGGGTCGGACCGGTGTCGGGCCGGATGCCCTGGGCGTTGGAGTACAGGGCGGGCTGTTTGGAGACCTCCTTGATGTCGTCGTAGCGGGTGACGCCCCAGACCCCGCCCGCCTCGTCCCAGTGGACCGGGTCGTGGCGCCGGGCCCAGGCCAGGCCCTCGAGCGGGTCGCCGCCCCAGAAGGCGCCGGAGGTCAGCGGCAGGCTTCTCGTCGGTGTGGCTGTCATGTCGGTCGCCCTTCCTGTGTGCTGTCGCCCTCGGCGGCGGGCCGCCGGCGCCGGGCCCTGGCGATGGTCTCTTCGACGATGGAGTTGATCCGGGCCCCGTTGGGCCATCCGGCGTAGTGGCTGAGGAAGACGACTATCTCCCGGAGGGCCTCGTCGCCGAGCTCGCCGTTGGCGTGGGCTGCCGGGATCTGGATGCCGAGCACGTCGGCAGCGCCCTGCCCGGCCAGGAGGCCGATCAGGAGTAGCCGCCGGTCCCGGTCCGACAGTCCGGGCCGGTCCCAGATGTCGGCGAAGAGGTGGTCGGCGGTGTAGCGGAAGAAGTCGCCTTCACCGTCGGTCATGTCGAAGCCGTACACCTGCTCCATCTTGAGCAGGCCCTTGCGGCGCTGCTCCGGCAGGTCGGCGAACTTCGCCGGATCGGTCACTGGCTCTCCTTCGCGGGTAGTCCCAGACCCGGGCCCAGGCCGGAGAGGGCCAGCCTGGCCAGGGGTACCTCGACGCCCAGCTGGTCGGCCAGCTCGATGGCGTGGCCCAGGTCCTTCTCCCCGAGGGCTCTGACGTGGGAGAAGACGTCGAACCAGAAGTCGCCTTCTGGGATGGGGCCGGCGGTCGGGCGGTGCATGATGGCCCCCGGCCCGCCGGTGATGGCGTCGGTGTGCCTGACCACCCGGCCCAGCTCCACCAGGTCCAGCCCGGCGGCCTCGGCCAGCCGCTGGGCCTCGGTGACGGCCGTGAAGCTGACGAAGTGGAGCAGGTTGCGGGCCAGCTTGAAGCGGGTCCCCGCTCCGACCGCCCCGGCGTGGACCACCTGCGTCCCCATGAGCCCGAGGACCCGATGGACCGCTTCGAACGCCTCGTCGGAGCCTCCGACCAGGATGGCCAGCTGCCCGCTGGCGGCCCCCATGGCCCCACCGGACACCGGTGCGTCCACCACCCGGACCCCGTGGGGTTGCGCCCTCGCGGCCAGCGCAGGCGGCGTCTCCGGAGCGACCGTCGAGTGGATCACGACGGTCAGCGGCCGGCCCTCCGGGCGGCGGGGCGCCGCGGCCAGGACCTGATCGAGCACTTCGGCCACCTGCGTGTCGTCACGGACCATCACGCAGACGATCTCGACCGCCACCGCCATCTCCCCGACCGAGCCGGCCGCCCTGGCCCCCGCCCCGACCAGTTCGCCCACCGGGTCGGCCACCACGTCGTGGACCCACAGCTCGGTTCCCTCGTCAGCGGCCAGCCGCAGAGCCATCGGCCTGCCGATGTTGCCCAGCCCCACGAAACCGACGGCGGCCATCAGAGGCGGAAGGTCTGGCCGCCGTCGACGGCCAGGATCTGGCCGGTCACCCAGCGTGAATCGTCGGAGAGCAGGAACATCGCCGCCCCCACCAGGTCGTCGGGGACGCCCAGCCGCTTGATCGCCAGGCCGGCCACGATGTCGCGGGCCGCGCCGCCCGCCTGGGTCCGGGTGGCCTCGGTGTCGATGGGCCCCGGCGCGATGGCATTGACCCGGATGTTCATGCCGCCGAGCTCGTGGGCCAGCTGCTGGGTCATGGAGTTGATTCCGGCCTTGGCCAGCCCGTAGAACCCGGCGTAGAGGTAGGCGGCGGTGCTCGACTGGTTGACGATGGACCCGCCGCCCCGCTCGCGCATCGCGCCGTAGACCGCTCGCGTCACGACCAGCGCGCCATGGAGGTTCACGTCCATGAACCGCTTGTAGTAGTCCCAGTCGGCGGTGACGAGAAGGTCGAACTTCATGGCGCCGTAGATGGCGGCGTTGTTGACGAGCCCGTCTATGCCGCCGTAGCGGGTCACGGTCTGCTCGGCCAGGGCCTGCGCCGATGCGGGCGACGCCACGTCCACCGCCACGAAGCAGGCCTCGCCCCCCTCCGCCCCGATGCCCTCGGCGACCCGGGCGCCGTCCTCCTCGTTGATGTCGGCCACGACCACCCGGGCCCCCTCAGCGGCCAGGCCCCGGGCGTAGGCCTCCCCAATGCCCTGGGCCGCGCCGGTGACGATCACTACCTTGTCGGTGAACCTGCTCATGTCCGCTCCCCCTCGCTGGTCTCTGGTGGATCCGCCGGTCAGGCCGGCTCGGCCACGGTCTTGGTCTCCAGGTACTCCTCGAATCCGGCTACTCCCATCTCCCGGCCGATGCCGGAGTGCTTGTAGCCGCCGAAGGGGGCGTCGGCCCCGAACCACAGGCCACCGTTGACGCCGACCGTCCCGGTACGGATCCTCGCCGCCACGGCCCGGGCCCGCTCGGGATCGCCCGAGTCCACCGAGCCCGACAGCCCGTAGGGCGAATCGTTGGCTATGCGCACCGCGTCGTCATCGCCGTCGTGGGCGATCACCGTCAGCACCGGCCCGAAGATCTCCTCCCGGGCCACCCGGGCCGAGTTGTCCAGGCCGGCGATGACGGTCGGCTCGATCCAGAACCCGCCGGCCAGGTCCCCCTCCTGCTCGGCCAGGCCCCCGCCGGTGGCGAAGCGGCCACCTTCCTCCACGGCCAGGTCGAGGTAGCCCTTCACCCGGTCCCGCTGGAGGGCTGATATCACCGGTCCGCAGACGGTGCCGGGGTCGGCCGGGTCCCTGGCCCCGATGGCGGCCATGGTTGCGGCCGCCACCTCGACGGCCTCGTCGTAGCGCCGGCGCGGGACGACCAGCCGGGTGGTCAGGGCGCAGCCCTGCCCGGCGTGGACCGATACCGCGAAGGCGCACCCGGCGACCGCCGCCGGCAGGTCCGCGTCGTCGAGGACCACGGCGGCGGACTTGCCGCCCAGCTCCAGGAACACCCGCTTGAGGGTGTCCGCGGCGGCCGCCGCCACGGACCGGCCGGTCCTGGTGGATCCGGTGAATGACACCAGGTCCACCCGGGGATCGGTCGTGAGGAGGGATGCCACCCGGTTCGAGGCCGGGGTCACCACGTTGAACACCCCTGGCGGGATGTCCGTCTGTTCCGCCACGAGCCGGCCCAGCTCGGCGGCCAGCCACGGCGTGTCCGGAGCCGGCTTCAGCACCACGGTGTTGCCGGCGGCCAGCGCCGGGCCGATCTTGGCCAGGTTGATCTGGTTGGGGAAGTTCCACGGGGTTATGGCCGCCACCACCCCCACCGCCTCGCGGCAGATGCGGCGGCGGGACCGGATGCCCATGGTGACCCCGACCCCCAGGTCTGACTCCCACGGGTAGCGACGGGCCAGGTCGAGGGTCCAGCCGAGCGACTCGACCGGCGTGTCGTAGTGGGGTCCGGCAGTGAACAGGACCGGCGCGCCCGCCTCGGCGGTGGTCAGGGCCCGCATCTGCTCCCCGTGGTCGACCAGCGCCTGATGCAGCTGTCCCAGGGCCGTGATCCGGGCGTCGAGATTCACCGACCAGTCGGTCCCGTCGAAGGCCCGTCGGGCCGCGGCGATGGCCGAGTCGACGTCAGCCGCGGTGCTGTCGGGCGCCCGGCCTATCTCCCGGCCGGTGGCCGGATTGAGTATCGGGTAGCTGGAGCCGTCGCGGGCCGAGCACAGCTTCCCGTCCACCAGCTGCTGCGCCGGGGGGTTGGAGGGGGACCGGAGGTTCACCTGGCCGGCTCCTCGGCGCTGCGGTCACCGCGCTCGACCGGCGGCGGCCAGACGGTGCTGGGCAGGTCCGCCAGGCGGTAGTGGCCGGGCTGGGAGGGGCCGTGCAGGCTCATGCGGTCCAGCAGGCCCTGGGGGGCCCGGCCCGACGCCGCGATGGCCAGGAACGTGGTGGCCGTGGACCCCAGATCGAACCAGTCCCGCTGCCAGGCGAACTTGACCTGGCCGGCGTCGGGGCCCGATGTCTGACGCTCGACCCCGAACCAGGAGCCCCCGATCCCCACGATCTCGAACTCGGCGCCGGTCCGCTCGTCGGTGATCCCGGACTTCTGCTTCCAGAACCCCACGACCATGCCGCTGCGCTCGTCGATGACCGTCGCCTGGTAGTCGTAGTGCCAGCCCTCCAGGCCGGCCATCTCCCGCCCTACCGCCCACTCCCGGATCTGCTCCCGGCCGACGGCCATGAAGTGCTCGTCGGGGGTGTACATCCACCCGTACGTGGCGTCCCGGGCGTAGTGGTCCGCCAGGATCCTCCAGTCCCCGATCCGCTCGGCCTCCCGGTTGACGGCCAGCCAGGATTCCCAGAACGCCTCGATCTCGGGACGGGTCAACTCGGGCACGGTCATCAGTCCTCCTCCAGGAAAAGGGCAAAGGCGGGGCAGTACCGGACGGCGGCGGTGACCTCGGCCCGGCGGGCCTCGTCGGGCCGCTCGATGAGGATCACCACGTGGTCGGCCTCCCGGTCGAAGCCGAAGATGTCGGGGGCCTCCCCCAGGCACAGCTGGTGCCCCTGGCACAGGCTGGTATCGGCGATCACCCGCACGGCCGCTACCGCCGCCTGCGCCGGTACCGCACCCGGCACGGTTGCTGGAGCTGGATCACCATCTTGGTGTAGTCGTCCCGGTAGGACTCCAGCGGCTGGGCCGCCTCGAACTCGAAGTCGCGCAGGATGACGGAGAAGATCGCCTTCATCTGCATCATGGCGAAGGCATTGCCCACGCAGCGGTGCTTGCCGGCACCGAAGGGGATCCAGGTCCAGCGGTTCTGCAGGTCCTCCTGGCGGGGATCGATGTAGCGGCCCGGGTCGAAGCGCTCCGGGTCGGGGAAATCCTCGCCGATGCGGTTCGAGACCCGCGGCGAGGCGGCCAGCACGGTCCCGGCCGGGATCCGGTACCCGGCCAGCTCGAAGTCCTCCTGGACCAGCCTCATCAGGATGATCAGCGGTGGGTGCAGCCGCAGGGTCTCCTTGAGCACCGATTCGAGCACGGGTATCGACC
>JAKAXG010000748.1 GCA_021827225.1 Actinomycetes bacterium
TGAGGACCATCACCGGCGGTTCCTCGGGCTGGGATCCCTCGACGGAGGCGATGACGTTGACGGCGGTGCCGGCCGCCCGGCGGGCGCTGACGGCCACGGTGGCCGTCGCGCCGGCCTCGGCCGAGCGCTGCAGGAGATCCGAGTACCGGCCGGAGACCTGCACCACCGGCGAGCCGAACGGCTCCGGCGATTCCGCGTTCCGCAGGGCAAGCCCCCTCCCGTGGCTGACCGCGATGATGGCCCGGTGCCGACCAGCGCGGCGGGCGGAGCTGAGCGGATCCCCCTCGACCGGGGTCGCGCCGGTCTCGGTCACGCCCACCGCGGCATCGGAGCCGAGGGGCCCCAGCGCCCCTTCGATCGGGTCCGCAGTGGGGAAGAGGGCGTCGTAGAGGGGGACGGCCGGTAGCACCGTGGCGTCGAGCCTCACTTCGGCGTGACGCACCGCCAGCCGGGAAAAAGGGAAGGCCTCGGTGCGGGTGGACGCTCCCAGGGCGGCCGCTTCGGCGGCGATCCAGCCGGCGCAGCGGCGGTCGGTGACCGATCCGCTGCGGTGCCATCCCTGGGCGTCGTAGGCCGACAACCAGCGGGCCACATCGTCGCGGTCCCCGGCCATGTCAGGCGGACGCCGGTTCGATGAACGCCCCCTGGGTGGCCGCCCAGGCCGCATCGGTTTCGGCGACCAGACGGCTCATCATTTCGGCGACGGTGGTCGGGGCGGTCAGATAGGCGACGCTCTGCCCGGCCGGGGTGTGCATGAGCGGCTCCACCCGGTGCTGGTCGATGGCGCCCAGCAGGTCCCCGACCAGGATGTCCTGATAGGGCATGGGGAGCGGGGTGGGGGCTCCGCCTGCGGTCCATTCGTCGGTCCAGGAGGTCCTCACTTGCCGGAGCGGCTTGCCGCTGTCGGCCTTGGAGATGACCGTGTCGTCGGAGCCGGCGGCGAGCAGCTTGGTCAGGACGATGGGGTCGGTGCCTGCCTCCGCGCAGGCCAGCCACACGGTTCCCAGCCACACGCCCTGGGCGCCCATGGCGATGGCTGCCGCGATGTGCCGGCCGGTGGCCACTCCGCCGGCGGCCAGCACCGGGGTCGGCGACGCCGCGTCGACCACCTGCGGGACCAGCGAGAAGGTGCCTATCTGGCCGGTATGGGCGCCGGCGTCGTATCCCTGCGCCACGATGATGTCGGCTCCGGTGTCGATGGCCCGGCGGGCGTGATCGGGCTTGCCGACCAGCGACACCACCGTCTTGCCCTCCGATCGGGCCCGGGCCACGGCGTCGGGTGGGCTGCCGATGCCCATGGCGAACAGGTCGACGTCGGAGGTCAGCACCGCCTCGATCTGGGCGGTCGCCACCTCCTGGGAGCGCACGAAACGCGACCGCATCCCGGGCCGGTCGGGTTCGGGGACGCCGAAGCGGGCCCGGAGATCGTCGACGAAGCGTCGGTGACCGGCGGGGATGCGCGCTTCTATGTCCGACCGGTCGTCCCGCTCGGGCATGCCTTTGGGCAGCACCAGGTCGACGCCGAACGGGCGGTCGCCGACCCGGCGGCGGATGTCGGCCAGATCGGCGGCGATCTCGGCGGGCAGCCGGCGGGTGGCGCCGTAGACGCCGATCCCGCCGGCCAGGCAGATCCCTGCCACCACGTCGGGGCTGTGGCTGAACCCGAAGATCGGGTGCTCGACGCCCAGCTTCCGGCTCAGCCCGGTCGACAGGCGCATGGCTGTTCCTTCCCGGGGGGTGCGGTCATTGCTGGCTCATCGCCGCCCGCTCGTCACCGTCGGGATCGGAAACGGGCTGCTTGCCGTGCACCTCGAGAACGACCCGCTCGATGGTGCCGGTGAAGGTGAACGGGCTGTCGTAGGACTCGCTGACCGGCGTCTGGGTGTCCTGCCCGCAGTCGAGGGGCTCCAACCCGGTGCTGGTCGGGCAGGTGCGGGGGATGTCGCCTCTTCCCACTTCGCGGCCGTCCACCAGCAGGATAACCCGGCCCTTGAGCCGCCCGGTGAGCTCGAAGCGCATAGCCAGGCTGCACCGCCCCGTCGGCAGCTCCTCGTCGGAGGTCACGACGTAACGGTCGACCTCCACGAAGTTGTACTCGTAGACGAGTCGGTTGTCCTTGACGAAGAGCGTCCAGCCGGCGAAACGCCCACCCAGGGCCAGGAGCACCCCTTCGGCGCTGGTGTCGGGGCGGACGACTTCGGCGGTGATGGTGTGGTTGCGGTTGCGGGTGGGTCCGGCGGCCTGGGGGTGGATGCCCGACATCCCGGGGTAGTAGACGAACCGGCTGGGGCCGCCCTGGCGGACCACCCGCCCCACCCCCCGGTCGTCGAGGGGCAGCACGTTGTACCGTCCGGCTTCCACCCACCAACGCTCGACCAACTGGGCCACTTTCTCGGGGTGCGTCTCGGCAAGGTCGTTGACCTCGGAGAAGTCGCTGTCGATGTGGTAGAGCTCCCACTGGTCGTCCTCGAAGGGGGCTGGTCGCACGTAGTGCACGTCGCTCTGGTGGCGGGCCACCGCCTTCCAACCGTCGACCCAGATGGCCCGGTTGCCGAACATCTCGAAGTACTGGGCCTGCTTGCGGGTCTTGGCGTCGGGGTCGGCGAAGGTGTACCCGAAGCTGGTTCCT
>JAKAXG010000056.1 GCA_021827225.1 Actinomycetes bacterium
CCGAGCGACTCCACAGCTCTCTCGACTACATGTCACCCAGAGAGTACGAAGAGTCCTGGCAGCACCAACAAGCAGCGTAGATCGGTGTCCGGTCTACAGGGGGAAGCCCACGTCGAGGCGGTTGGCCAGGCGCCACGGGGGGGAAGTGAGCGGCGCCGTCACCACCTGTCGCAGCCCGGGGTCATCCAGGGGAAGTGGATCTCCGACGTGCAGCTCGTAGGGGCTGCGGCGGCGGAACACCCGGCCGAAGGTGTGGGCGTAACGGGCGTCGAGGATCTCGGCCAAAGCGTGGGCGGCGACCACGCCAGCGACCGGGTCGGGCAGGCCGCCCAGCGTGTCGTCGAGCACCTGGCGGGACGTCTCGTCGAGTACCGGGACCGGAGCCGGGTTGGCCCACCGTTGGCGCAGGCCGGCCAGCCCCTGACTGCGCCAGGCCTGGCAGGCGGGGTCGTTCAGCTCCTCCCAAAGTACGGCGTGCTCGTCCCGGGACCAGCGCAGCATGTGAGTGAGCACGGCTAGCGGCTCGGTTTCGACCGCCAGCAGGGCTCGCAGGTCGGCCAAGCGGCGACGGTCGGTGCCCCGGTCGCGGGGTGCGGCCGACGGGCGGTGTGCGTCACCCATTGCGTCCTCGAAGGCGGCCACCGGGGGGGCCAAGCCGGTAGCGAACCGCTCGGCCAGGGCCGATCCGTCACATTCGGGCTCTGGCGTTGCGGTCGAGGAGGAGCGCCAGCCCGGCGCGGCTGAGGTAGCGGAGGCCGATGAGGCGTTGGCGGCCGGTCGCGCCGCGCCGCTCCTGGGTCGGTTCGCGACTCGCGGGGTCTGCATCCTCGATACCTCCGGGATTTCACCCTGCTCTTCCCGGCGGGGGGAGGGGTAGGGCCGAAGGTCACCGGGCAATCAGGTCCGACGCCCGGACGTGGCGGCGTTCCCGGCGCATCAGGGAGCGGACAGGCGTGCTACCGCACTGCACTGCGGCCGGCGGGTCCCAGCGGGTGGCGCACTGACGTGCCGCATCCCCGCGCCGAGGTCACCGGTAGCGTGAGGGCGTGTCCCGACTCCTGCGCCTTGACGGCGACGCGGCCGCTTGGAGGGTTGGGGTTACCACACGGTTGGCCGCGCCGACCGGTCGCCGCTCGCCTTCGGGGACCAGTGCTGGGAGGTGAAGACGCCGCGGTCTTCGCGGACGCCCGGCCGTCCACCCGGCGGATGGTCTGGGTTGTCGCCGTCCTGGGCGCCTGTTTCGTGTCGATCCGCTCCGGCCTGGCCGACATACCCGTGTTGTGGTTCGCGGCCCTGCGCGCCCTCATCGGTGGGGTGGTGCTGGTCGGGCTGGGGTTCGGGCAGCACCGACGGCTGCCCCGCGGAAGAAGCGAATGGGCGGTTGTCACCGGGCTCGGGCTGGCCAACGCGACGGTCGGGTTCGCGGCGATGTTTCTCGGCGTCGTGCACCTGGCCACCGGGATCGCCTCGGTGGTCGCCAACGCCCAACCGCTGCTGATCGTGCTGCCGGCATGGGCGCTGTACGGGGAGCGGCCGTCGAGACGGACGATCGTCGGCCTCGGCGTTGGCCTGGTCGGCCTAGTAGTGGTCGGGGTCCCCGGCGGGGGCGGGTCGGGCGCCGCGCTCTCCCTCGGCGCGGCCGGCGCGGCGACGGCCGGCACACTCATCGCCCGGCGGCTGGGCACATTGGACGATGTCGTAGCCGGCGGCTGGTCGTTCCTGCTCGGCGGGGCGATGCTCGCCGTGTGGGCCGGTCTGGCCGAGGGCACGCCGACCATCCGCTGGAGCCTGCGCTTTGTGGGCATCTTGGCCTTCTTGGGTGTGCTCGGCACTGCCGCGGTGTACGTGGCGTGGTTCAAAGAGGCCCGCCGTTGCCCGCTGTACCGGCTCACGGCGTGGACGTTCGCGGTGCCGCTGTTCGGCCTTGTGCTGGCCGTGGTCATAGAGGGCGAACAGCCCAGCGTGTGGACCGCGGTCGGGCTGTCGGTGGTGATCACATCTATGTGGCTGGTGTTGCGGGGCGAGCCGAGCCCGGCCACCACTACCAGTCGAGGGTCAGCCCCGACCGCAATGGGTGACATCCCTGCGCCCCGGGCGTCCGGTGGCGGAGCGGGCACCGACGGCGGAATGTCACCTTGAGTCGATCCGGGCCCTTTTCGATCGGCCCGCAGGCAGCGCTACTGATTCGATGGGGGCGTGGCTCCGGTGGGGATCGCACTCCAGGTGCTCCGAACATGGCAACGCTGGATCATTAGCCTGGACGACAGCCGCGGGGTCTGATTGTCGCTTCCTGACTCGGAAGTTGTGCGGCGACGACGAGACCCGGCCGACATGGCCCGACGCTGGTGTGGCCCGAACTCTGGCGTCCAGGCTTGAGACTGGTGGACCCAGCCGAGCGAGGTGAAGAAGGTCAGTTGAGCGGGTTGTCCCAGAGGGCGAACCACCGCCCGAGATCGGCTTCGAAGGGGACGTCGACGCCGAGGGCGGCTCGAACGGACAGCTCCAGTTCGGTGTCGCGTTGCTGGGTGCCGGCGGCGGGGGCGAAAGGGTAGAAGGTGCCCCGCTTGTAGAGGTAGACGATCAGGGCGGGGCGGGGCCGGCCGGCGGCCTCGAACGCGAATGCCGAGCAGAGCAGCTGGTTGCCGTAGCCCCCCTCGGCCAGGGTGGCGTTGACCCCGTGCACGGCGGTGACCAGCTCTTCGAGGCCGCCACCGGTGAAGACCGCCCAACGGTAGCCGAAACGGTCGTCCACCTGGCTGGTCTGCACCTTGTCCAGCCCAGCCAGGTCGACCGCTTCGCCGACGGCGTGGTCGAAGCCTTCGGCGCCGGTGGGCTTGAAGCACACCGCGGCCCGCTCGGTGAAGACCAGTCCGAGGGCGGCTTGAAGGTCGACTGCGGCCGCGGGCAGGGCGAACAGCCGGTCAAGGTCGGGCGGGGCGGCCTTGGTCCGCCCGAGCAGGGTGTCGAGCAGTTTCATGCCGGGCTGCCCATCTCGGTCTGGATGCGGGCCAGCTGGTCGAGACGCTGCTCCAGGCTGGGGTGGGTGGAGAACAGCGATGACAGGCTGAACCCGGGGGCCAAGGCGGGGGCGAAGAAGAAGGCGTTCATCGGCTCCGCGGCCCGCAGGTCTTGGGTGGGGATTCGGGCCATCTCCCCGGTGACCTTGACCAGGGCGGCGGCCAGGGTGGCCGGCGCTCCGGTGACGATGGCCGCCCCGCGGTCGGCGGCCAGCTCCCGGTAGCGCGACAGGGCGCGGGTCAACAAGAAGCTGAGACCGTACACCAGGGCGGAAACGGCCAGCACAGCAAGGAAAATCAGCCCGGAGTCTTCCTCCTCGTTGTCGCTGCTGCCGAAGCCGCCGAAGAAGCCGGCGTAGAGAGCGAAACGGGTGAGCAACCCGGCCAGAAGGCCGAGCAGGCTGGCCACGGTCATCACCGCCACGTCGCGGTGGGCGACATGGGACAACTCGTGGGCCAGGACCGCCTCCACCTCGGCGTCGTCGAGTCGGGCCAGAAGGCCGGTGGTGACCGCTACCACCGCAGAGCGCTGGTTGCGGCCGGTGGCGAACGCGTTGGGTACGTCGCTGTCGGCGATGGCCACTTTCGGCTTGGACAGGTCGGCCAGGGCGCACAGGCGGTCCACGATGGCGTGCAGCTCGGGGGCGTCGGCCGGGCTGACCTCGTGGGCGTTCATGGAGAACATGGCGATGCGGTCGGCGAACCAGTACTGGGCGCCCAGCACGACCACGGCGATGACCGCTATCAGCACGATGGGCACCCGCAGCGCCCACAGGGCCACGATGAAGGCGACGAACAGCAGGCCGATGGCGAACACCGTGAACGCCATGCGGGCCGACAGGCCCCGGTCCGCCGGGTAGCGGGACCGGGCCATCACAACTCGCCTCGCTCCAACAAGGCCGCGATCTCGGCCCGGGTGGTATGCGGGCCGGGGACGATCAGACTTGACGGTCCCAGGTGATCGGCCGGCAGCCGCCGGCCGATCTCATGGACCCGGGCCACGATGGTGGCGACCAGCTGGGCGAATCGGGTGTCGTCGCCGGCGGTCACCGAGTCCACCAGGTCGCTGTCGAGGCCGTCTAACGCCGCGGCCTCGGTGTCGGGCACGTCGTACTGGCCGTCGTCGAGGATGCGCACAATCATCGGAGATACCTCGTTTCGTAGGGGCCGACCGGGGTGGCTGGCGCCAGTCAGGGTTTGGGTGCTTCCAGCTCGGCCGGTCGGGGCGGGGCGGGCAGCTCGGAGCGCAGCCGGGCCAGTTCTCGGTCGACGGAGCCCGCCGCGCTGGCCTTGTCCAGTTCGGCCTGGATCGGGTCGGCCGGGGCGGTCACGTCGTCGAGGGCGCCCGATGCCAGCAGTTCGTCGATGGCCCCGGCCCGGGCATGCATCTGGGCGGTCTTGTCCTCGGCTCGCTGCACCGCCAAGCCGACATCGGACATCTCCTCGGAGATCCCCGACACCGCCTCGCCTACCTTGGTCTCTGCCTCCGCCGCGGTGTAGTTGGCCTTAATCACCTCTTTGTGGGTGCGGAACGCATCCACCTTGGCTTGGAGCCGCTTGGACGCCTCCACCATCTTCTGCTCTTCCTCGGCCAGCTGCGCCACCTGAGCGTTGAGCCCGGTTAGCTGGGAAGCGGCCGCATCTTTGCGGGTAAGGGCCTCGCGGGCCAGGTCCTCCTTGCCCATCGCCAGGGCGTCGCGAGCTTGGGACTCCAACTTGTCCGCCGAGGCTTGCAGCTGCGCGGCTTGCAACTCGACCCGTTTGCGGGACGTGGCCACATCGGCCACCCCCCGGCGGACCTTCTCCAGCTGCTCCAGCTGGCGCTCGTAGGAGTAATCGAGGATCTCCCGGGGGTCCTCGGCCTTGTCCAGCACCTTGTTGGCCTTGGCCTGAAAGATGGTGGACAGTCTGCGCAGCACGGTCATGGCGGTCACTCTCCTTCGACTGTGGAACTGAATTGTGAGCTGCGGATACCCCCCACCGGTAGGGTCGTTCGGCCCGTGCCCGCCGCTTCGGGGTCGGGTTCCACCGCGCTTGTCGGTGTGGGCTGGTTTGCCGTGATGGTGAGGGTGCCGTGCAGCATGCCCATGGCGCAGGTGAAGGGGTGGGTGCCGGGATCGGGGGCGGTGAGGTCGATGGCGACGTCTTGGCCTTGGGGCAAGGTGGCGGTCTTGCCCAGGGTGGGGAAGACGACTTGTTCGGAGCAGGCGTTGGACTCTTCTCGGTGGAAGACGATTCGTAGGGGAACGCCGGCGGGGGCGGTGATGGTGTCAGGGTGGTAGCCGCCGGCCACCCGGACGCGGACCTCGCGTCCGATGGCCGGCTGGTCGCGGTGGGATCTGAGGGCCCGTCTCTTTAGGGCGAAGAGGGGGCTCATGTCAGCAGCCCCGATGCCGGCCAGCCGCTGCCGGCTGGTCGTGATCGTGTTGGCCGGCGGGTCCGGCCGTGTCGTCGGTGTCTTGGGGCCGGTCGGTCTGGCTGCGGTCTTGGGGGGTTGTGTGGTTGTGGCCGCCCATGCAGCCGCCGCCCATCCCGTAGGACCCGCCGCGGCGGTGTACGGCGAACATGGCGAACAGCGCCCCGCCGACCAGAAGCAGCAATATCAGGGTTCCATCGCTCATGGTGGTGACCTCCTTGTTTTTTTCGGTCATCTCTGAGTGTGCTGCCTGGGTGTGAAGGGCCCGTGAATGGGTTCTGTCCTTCTGGTGAAGACCCCCAAAGCCGTGCGGCCCGCCCGGGGCTCTTTCGGAAGCGGCGGGTCTACCGCCGGCCGGCCGGTTTGGGCGGCCGGTTGGGGCTGTGGTCGGCGGGCAGGGTTACCCGAAAGCTCGACCCCACCGCTGGGCTGCTTTCGACCTCGATGCGCCCGTCGTGGGCCCGGACCAGTTCGGCCACGATGGCCAGGCCGATCCCGGTGCCGCCCGTCGCCCTCGACCGAGACCGGTCCGCCCGCCAAAAGCGAGTGAAGATGTAGCGCAGGTCGTCGGGGGCGATCCCGATGCCGGTGTCTGCCACCTCGACGACAGCGTCCGCGCCGGGGTGGGCCACGGTGAGGGTGACCTGCCCGCCGGGTTCGGTGTAGGCGAGGGCGTTGGACAGCAGGTTGGCTACGACCTGTTCAAGGCGGCCCGGATCGCCGGTGAGCGGAGCCGGCTCGGTCTTCACCGCCAAGGCGATATCGGCGTCGGCGAAACGCGGCGCGAAGGACCGGGCGACAGCCCCGGCGACGTCGGCCAGGTCGAGGGGATGCTTGTCGACGAGCAGGCCCGGTCTCTCGGCGTCGGCCAGGCGGGCCAAGTCGTCGAGCAGGCGGGTGAGGCGGACGGCTTCGCTGTGCATGGCGGCCAGGTTCTCGTCGAGTGGTAACACCTCGTCTTGGGCCGCTTCGATACGGCTGAGCAAACCGTTGACCGGGGTGCGAAGCTCGTGGGCTAGGTCGGCCACGCTCTCTTTGCGCAGCTGCTCTTCGTGCTCGAGGGTCTCGGCCAGGCGGTTGAGGGCTCGACCGACGGCGCCCATCTCGGGCTCGCCGCCGGCCTCGACGCGCGCATCGAGCTCGCCGCGCTCGAGCCGCTCGGCGACGGCCCGGATACGGCGGAGCGGCTGCGAAAGCGTCTGGGCCAAAAGCAGGCCGGCAACCAGCGCGGCCAGGGCCGCGACCCCGGCCGCGATGAGATGCAAACGGTCCAGCGAACGGGCCAGGTGTTGTTCCTCTGAGGTGAGCAGGTTGCCGGTGGCGGCGGCGACGACCACGGTGGCGACCGGGCGGTTATCGACGATGACCGGGGCTTGGGCGGTCTCCCCGGCAGGCGGCGGGCCGACGGCGACGACATCGCCGCTGGGTAGACGGAGCGCGATGTGGAGGTTGTCGAGGGCGGCGAGGTGTTCGAGCTCGGTCAGGTCGCTGCCGCTCCAACCCGCAGAGGTTCCGTAGACGGCGGCGGCGACGTCGGCCACGTGGGCGGCCGATGCGCCCAGGCGGTCCCGGGCCGCCTGATCCAGGCGGGGAGTGAGCCCGAGGTTGCCGATCAGGGCCGCCAGGGCCACCGCCAGGATGGCGACGGCCACCAGCGCGACGGCCAGACGGGCCCGAAGGCTCAGCGCAGTCCACCTTGGGGGCGGCGCCTTCACTTGTCGGCCAGCGTCTTCGCCAGCCGGTAGCCGGACCCGAAGACCGTCTCGACATATCGGGGGCGGCGAGGGTCGGGCTCGATCTTCTTGCGCAAGTTCTTCACGTGCGCGTCGATGGTGCGCTCATAGCCCTCGTAGTCGTAGCCCTGGACGTGGCTGATCAACTCGAAACGGCTGTACACCCGCCCCGGGTAGCGGGCCAGGGTGGCCAGCAGCCGGTACTCGTTGTGGGTGAGCTCGACCGGCTCGCCATGTACGCGGACTTCGTGGGTGACGGTGTCGACCTGCAGCGCCCCGCCGTCGAATGACATGGTCTCCACCAGCGGTACGTCCGCCCCCTGGGTGCGGCGCAGGACGGCCCGGACCCGGGCCACCAGCTCGCGGGGGCTGAACGGTTTGGTCAGATAGTCGTCCGCGCCCATGGCCAGCCCGCCGACACGCTCGTCCTCGGACGCTTTGGCCGTGAGCATCAGGATCGGCACGTCCGAGCGGCCCCGGATCTCCCGGGCCACGTCCTCGCCGGGCCGGTCGGGCAACATGAGGTCCAATACGATCAGCCCGGGCTTGACCCGTTCCGCCACCGTGAGGCCTTCCGCCGCGGTGCCGGCCACGTAAACCAGGTAGCCGTCGCGTTCGAGATAGGCGCGTGTGACCTCCTGGACCGAGGGGTCGTCGTCGACCACCACGATCCGTTTGTTCAACTCGTTCTCGGCCATGTGGCTCATCCTCCTCCCTTCATGTGAAGACGGTATGAAGTCTCTCCTCGGGGGCAGGCGCCCCTCTGGGGCCGAAAGTCACACATTCGTCGGCCTGCCCCGACGCTTCACAGGCTCGTCACAACCATGCCATCCGTGTGAACAAGCCGGCGGCGAGGGCGCCGGCGGGCGCCTTCACAGGAACCCCAGATCCGGTTCACGACTCCTTCACACCCCCCATGGATCCTGTCGGGGTCCGCCTGCAGTTCCGGTAGAGACATGACCGCGTCGTCGAGCCGTTCATCGACGCCCATGTTTCGCCGGCCAGGCGGCGCCTCGCCGCTCGTGCAACGAGCCTGACCGGAAGAGACTGATCGATGCGAAACAGAAGATGGCGGCCGACGAGGTGGATCGTGGCCGCGCTCGTGATTGCCGCCGGGGTCGGCACTGGGCTCGGCGTCACCGTCTCGGGCCGTAGCCAAACAGGCCACCGCCTAATAACGATCGGCCCCCACGACCCGCTGATCGCGGCCACCGAAGCCCAGCGCCGCCCCGCCGGCGCCCCCATCGAGTCGGTAACCCTGACCGCGGCGCCGACCACCATCCACCTCGACGGCCGCGCGGTCAACACATGGGCGTTCAACGGCACCGTCCCCGGACCGCAGATCCGGGTGCGCGCCGGCCAAGTGTTACGCGCCACCGTCATCAACCGGCTACCGGCACCGCTCACCATCCACTGGCACGGGATAGCCCTGCGCAACGACATGGACGGCGTACCCGGCCTCACCCAGCCGGCCATCCAACCCGGCCGGCAGTACACCTACCAGTTCACCGTTTCCGATCCCGGCACGTTCTTCTACCACTCCCACGTCGGCACCCAACTCGACACCGGGCTGTACGGCCCGCTCATCGTCGACCCCTCAACCGGCCGCCCCTCACAGCCGGACCTGACGCTGATGCTCGACGATTGGATCGACGGCACCGGCACCACCCCTGACCAAGTCCTGGCCCAGCTCAAATCGATGGGCGGCATGAGGATGGGCGGCATGGGCGGCATGACCTCGAACGCAACCCCCCCTTCCACCTCCAGCTCGGGCATGTCCGCCATGTCTGACATGTCGAACATGGGCAACTCCAGCCCAACCTCATCGGGCATGTCCGACCTGCCGGGCATGACTGGAACCGCCAGCTCCAACAGCCCGCTGGGGGCTGACACCGGCGACGTCCGATACCCCTACTACCTGATCAACGGCCGTCCCGGCACCGACCCGGCGACCTACTCGGTCACCCCCGGGGGCACCGTCCGCCTGCGGATCGTCAACGCCGGCTCCGACACCGCGTTCCGGGTCGCTTTCGCCGGCGCCCCCATGACCGTTGTCGCCACCGACGGCAACCCCGTCGAGGCGGTCACCGTCGACACCCTCATCATCGGGATGGGAGAGCGCTACGACGTCGACGTGACCGTCCCCGGCTCGGGGGTCTACCCGCTGGTCGCCGCCGCCGAAGGCAAAGACGCCCAAGCCCTGGCCGTGCTGCGCTCGGGTCCCGGGCCCGCCCCGGCCCCCGACGTCGTGGTCCCAGCGCTCGCCGGCCGGCTGCTCATCCTCTCGGATCTGCACGCCACCCCCGCCGACGCGCTAAGCGCCCGCACTCCTGACGTCACCTACCGGCTGGCCCTGACCGGCAACATGATGACCTACCGCTGGGGTATCGACGCCCCCAAGCAGGGCGGCGCCACCCTGGCCGTACGGGTCGGACAGCGGGTCAGGCTCGTGCTGGAGAACGACACGTCGATGTGGCACCCCATCCACCTCCACGGCCACAGCTTCCAGGTCGTCACCGGAAGCACGCCCGGACCGGTCAAGGACACGGTGATCGTGGCCCCCATGACCACGGTCACCATCGACGTCCAGGCGAACAACCCGGGCCAGTGGCTGCTGCACTGCCACAACATCTACCACGCCGAAGCCGGCATGATCACCACCCTCTCGTACGTGAAATAAGCATGGGAACGAGCCCGGCCCCATCCGGCTGGGCTCAACCATCCGCCAACCCACCAGCACCGCCGCCGCATAATCGCCCTGCCCGTCCCACGCGGCCCGGACGCAGGAGGATTGCGGTGATTGCCGTCGACCAGAACGATCCCGACCCCACCGACATCGACAGCTTCCCGGCCCGGGTCAGCGAGCACGGACGTATCCGGGCCACGTTGGAATCGTTCGCCTACGTCGGCCCCTTCGGCGGCATGTTCGGCAAGATCGTGCCGCTCTACGCCGAGTCCTACTGGTACGCCATGGGCGGCCTGGCCTTCCTCATGTTCGTGTTCCTCACCGCCAGCGGGATCGCTCTATCGCTGCTCGGCCCGTACTGGTGGCTGACCAACCCGTTCGGGAAATTCCTCAAGGGCTTCCACTACTGGAGCGCCCAAGGCTTCTTCTTCTTTGCCCTGTTGCACATGTTCCGGGTGTGGGCCACCGGCTCGTTCCGGGGCCGGCACATCGTCAACTGGTGGATCGGCCTGATGATTTTCATGCTGGCCATGGGGGAAAACCTCTTCGGCCTGCTCGCCCGCGGCGACTGGGAGTCGCAGTTCGTGTCGATGCACTCCGACGACATGCTCTTCGTCCAGCCGTTCTTCTTCAACCTGTTCAGCCCGGCCAACTTCACGGCCGATCTAGCAATCCACATCGCGGTGATGCCGGTCGTCATCGCCGCCCTGATCCTGGCCCACATCGTGCTGATCCGGATTCACGGGATGAACAGACCGCTCCCGTCGGAGGAGGCAAAGAAGTGAGACCGGCGGGCCGCGATATGCCTTCAGAGCGGCTGGTCCGCCACGTCTTCTGGAAGTACCCCATCATCGCCGCTGTTGCCCTGGTAGTGATAGCCGCCATCGCAGTCGGTGCTGGCTCCCCGAACGCAGCGCGAGAGACCATCGCAGCTGCAACCAAAGACGACCCGGGCGGCTGCGTTCTGGCTTTCACCCACGAGCTCGCCGGGGCCGCCACCTCCAGCCAGAACCAGCGTGAGTTCGGGATGGGCGACCCCGGCCAAGTGTTCGTGCTCCGCCCGCTACGCGCCGCGCTACCCCTGCTCGGCACCATCTCGGTGCCCGACCTGCCCCCGCTGCACGCATCCGACCTGCGCGCCGCGGTCGCCACCTATGACACGGCGTACCGCGCCCAGCAGTTGGCGTGGGCATCGGCCTACCACAGCGCCCTGGACGCCATTGTGCCCACAATGAGCGGGCCCAGCGCCGGAATGGGAACGACCGGCAGCCCCGATTACACCAAAGTGGCAGACCTGCACGGAGACTTCGGACCGGTCCCCACTCTCGTCGAATCTGACCTGTTCCTAGCCGAGACCGGGTACCTCGAGACCTACCTCCAGGATGTCGACCCCGGCCACTCCTACCATCTCACCAACATCTGGCTCTACGACCACCCCGAGCTTTTGAACACCGCCGTGAACCTGGGCCTGACCGACGACCAGTGGGGCATGGTCAAAGAACGCGGCTTCGGTGTCGGCCCGTGGTATCTGTTCCTACCAGCCGTGATCCACATCTACTTCCCGGGCGGCACCACCGGCACCGGCTTCGTGCTCTGGAACGTCGCCTTCGCGCTGATCCTTCTATTCGTTGTCCCCCTGGTGCCCGGTGTGCGCAGCCTGCCCCGACGCCTCAAGTTGTACCGCTTCATCTACCGCTACCCCAGGCCCGGCGACTTGGACCAGCCGGCCTTGCGGGCGCGGCACGGGCCGGTGCACGGCGCGCCGACGGGCGGACCCGACCGATGACCCGACTCCGGCGCCGCGGCGATGCCCGCACCCCACGACGAGGCGTGGAGATGGTGGTCTTCCTGGCCGTCTCCGCCGCCGGCGTCTACGCCCTGGGCAACGGGCTACGCGCCGTGTTCCAGCCAGACCGCGGCATCGACCTGGCCTGGCTGGCGGTCGCCGTCGCAGCCATATGGATCCTGTTCTCCCAAATGGGCCGCGTCCACGACTCCTGGCCGCGCCGGCCCAGCGCCGGGCGCCACCCCGGACCGGTGGTCGAAGCCAACATCGCCCGGAAGCAAACCGCGCTCTCGGCAACCGCCGATCATCTGGAGGAAGACCCGTGAACGTCCACCGCGACGCCTATTCCGCCGTCATCGGCATGCTCGTCCTGGCCGGGTTGATCGCCGCCCTGCTGATCATCGTCGACCCGATCCGATAGCTAGACCTCAAACAAGTGTTCGTGTAGCAGGGTTCCGCTGAAAGTGCTGTGGGGGCTGGCTCGGTGGTTGCCGCGCTGGTCGAGAGA
>JAKAXG010000749.1 GCA_021827225.1 Actinomycetes bacterium
CTGAATGTGGATGACGTGAAAGTTTCCGCTGACGTGGCAACCATCACAATTCGCCGAAGGAAGGTCGGTTCGGTTCAGACCCTTCCTCCGATCATAGCGAAGCGATTGACACCTCTCGTAGACGCCAGATCGTCCGGACCCTTGTTCGTCACAAAAGAAGGCCACCGCTATACCCGCTTCGCAATTAGAGACCTGATCGCGCGTGTAGCAAAATGGGCCGGTATTCAAATTCACCTGAGTCCGCAGGTGTTGCGGACTGCCATGTTCGAGACCTCATTCCGGAGCGGAGCCAACCCTGCGGCCGTCGCTGATGCGGCGGGAATAGAAGATCTTCGTGCCTTCACCTACCTGCTTCCGTTAGCGGCACCCGCTGAACGTCATCCCGCCTTCTTGGTCATTCGGACCCTTACGGATCCGGGACCGCTCGAGGGTTTGGTACACCAAGTGGATGTGCTGTTGGAAGATTCCGGTGTGCATCCGGTGGCGCCGATACTTGTGTCAAGCGCACTGCTGGAGGCGAGGCTCAGGTCGCTCGTACAGCGATGCGGGCTTTCTGTCTCCGGTAAGGGCGGTATATCAAAGTACGCCGATGCCTTGAAGCAAGGCGGCGCTATCACGGAGGTCGAATGGCGGGAGTTGCAGGTCCTGGGAGCTCGGCGGAATGAAGCGGCACATGGAGACAACCTGGAAAAGCTAACTCACCGCGATGCTCAGAAGATGGCTGAGGGCGTCGCTGAGTTCCTTCAGAGCCATCCCTAGCCGAGGACATCGTGAAGCCTGTGAGCGCCATATGGAGGGATCCTTCGCCAATGTCGCAGCCCACCAGCGCAGCGCTCTGGACGTAGCCGCGGAAGCTCAGGAGGGTGCACTAGGTCTTCCATGGCAGCTGCCTCCCGCCGGGATCGCGAATCCCGGGAGTTCTGCACCTTGGAGGCGGTGGTCGTGAGCAAAGGTGGCGCTCTACAGAGTTGCTACGTGAAGCGCAGAATCTCGGCCCGCTCGTTCGCCACCACAAGTCTGGATGTGATCAGAACATCGTTCCGTTCTACAGAGGACGGCGCTGCCGACGCCCGAACGCCGCTGTTCAGTTGCCTAAGGGCACTTCAGGGCGCAACGACCTCGCGCATAGCGACGATCTCCGACTTCCAGGACGCCAGGGGTGTGAGTTCGATGTTCCGGCCGGTATAGGGAGCGTCGATGACCAGGGCGGCGCCGATGTACATGCCGACGTGGCCTGGCGCGCCACCGGGACCCGGGTCAGACCCCTCGGTGAAGATCAGATCCCCCGGGGCAAGCGCTCCGATGTCGTACACAGGCTGGCCGGCGTACACCTGCTCGTAGGTCGTCCTGGGCAGGGAGATGCCGGCGGCCCGGTAGGCCATCATCAAGAGCCCTGAGCAGTCGAACCCGGATGGGCCGGTACCGCCCCACACGTACGGCTTGCCGAGCTGGGCAACGGCGTATCCGATGGCGGTCCGAACGGGCGCCGGCGTACCGGCGGGCAGGGAGAATCCAGCCGGAAGGGCGGTCAGTACCTTCCCTCCGAGGGAGCCACCGGATCCGTTGGAACACTGCCCGGCCCCGGTCAGCCCGGCGACCAGGGACGTAGCTGGCTGGACCCATCGGTCATAGGCTTCGGGTGTCCGGACCGTTCCACGTCCTGGGCGGCGACCGCGGGAGCCAGGGACGACCAGTTCGGCAGGGCGATCAGCCGGTTGAGGAACTGGTCGGTCGCGTAGACCGGGTCCATGGCCTGGGCCGCACTCCCCCATCCTTGAGAAGGCCTCTCCTGGAACAGCCCGAGGGAGTCCCGATCGCCATAGGGCACGTTGTTGAGCCGGGACTCCGTGAAGGCGGCGGTGACAGCATCCACCGCCCCTCGGATGCCAACACCCTTCTGCCCCGCCACCGAGACGATGATCGAGGCGTTGGACACCTGGCCGGGAGCCAGCCGGCTGCCATCAGGGAGAGCAGAGCCGACCGGGAGCGCCCCGCAGACGGAGGCTCCCCAGCCGGTTGACCCGCTCGCGAGCATCGACCCGCCGAGCGACAGCCCAGCGACTAATCCAAGGCCAGCCATGCCGAGGCCAGCACGGCCCATCCAGCCCGTCATCCGTTGGTCCAACCAGGAGACAACTCGCTCTCCTCGCGCCAAGAAGCCTGTGAATTACGGCTTGCTACCGTCGATCGGGAGGATAAACCGCAAGCCTGTGATTTATCCGGGTTCCAGATGTTAACGACCCAGTTAGCGGAGATTGGGAGGCGAAAGGGTGCTCACCACTGTTCACCATCTTGCGATGTCGGGGCTCCTGACGGGAGGTAATCCGGTCGCTCCTGTAACGCCCTCATCAAGCGGCTTACCAGGGATAGGCGGTATCCATACCATCCTCTCCTGGCTGATGTTCATGGCCCTGGCCATATGCGGAGCGTCGGCCATCATCGGTGGAGCGACGCTCGCCTACGCCAACCACAGCGCCCGCCCGGACATGGCCGTCCGGGCCAAGAGCGGGCTGCTGTGGGCTCTCGCTGGTGCCTTCCTCATCGGCATCGCCATCCCGCTGGTCAACGCCTTCTACGGGCTGGGGTGACCGTGCGGCACAGGTGGATCGCGGCGGCAGCCGTGAT
>JAKAXG010000750.1 GCA_021827225.1 Actinomycetes bacterium
GATCTCTGGAGGGGCAGGAGGTGGAGGTCCTGCTGCCCGACGCCATCGGAGCTCTCCACACCCGGCACCGGCAGGCCTACATCGACGCGCCCGAGAAGCGCCCGATGGGCGTGGGCCTCGACCTCCGGGCCCGCCACCGCGACGGCTGGGTGTTCCCGGTCGACGTCAGCCTGGTGCCCACCGAGGTGGACGGCCAGCTCAAGGTGGGGGCCTTCGTGCGCGACGCGACCGAGCGACGCCGCGGTGAGGACCTGCTCCGGTTCGTCAACGAGATCAGCCGCGGTGTGATATCCGGTGAACCGACGTCCGGGCTCCTGCAGATGGCCGCCGGGCGGGCCCGCATGCTGGTCGGCGCCGCCTGCGCATGGATCTCCGTGCAGTCTCCGGAGCACGACGCCATGGTGGTGGCAGCCGCCGAAGGCGAAGCGGCCGGCTCCCTCCTCGGGGCGGTCGTGCCGACGTCGATCAGCCTGGCCGCCCGGGCCATGCTGCGGGGCGAGACGGTCGTGGTCGGGGACATGGCCTCCGAACCCGACGTGCTGGCCGAGGCCCGGGCCGCCGGCTTCGCCGGCGGCGTGTATGTCCCGATGCAGGCCGAGGACGGGCCGGTGGGCAGCCTGGTCGTGGCCCGCCGGGCGGGCCAGCCGGCCTTCAACGCCGGGGAGGTCGCCGCTGCTGAGGTGTTCGCGTCGGCGGCGGCCATCGTGCTGGCGCTCGGCACGGCCCGGGCCTCACTGGAACGCCTGCGGATCTCCTCCGAGCACGAGCGCATCGCCCGTGACCTGCACGACACGGTGATCCAGCGGCTGTTCGGGCTCGGTATGCGCCTCCAGTCCGCCGAGCGGCTCGCCGATCCGGTGGTGGGGGAGCGGATCAGGGCCACGGTGGACGCCATCGACGACGTGATCCGGGAAATCCGCGAGACCATCTTCGACCTCAACCGCCCCCCGGGCAGCGAGGGTCGGCCCAACCTGCGCAGCCGGCTTCGGGAGGTGGTGGCGGACTCGACCGAGAGCCTGGGCTTCAGCCCCCGCCTGGCGATAAGGGGCCCGGTGGAGACGACCGTCGACGAGGCGCTGGTGGCCCCGCTGGTGGCGGTGTTGCGCGAGGCCCTGTCCAACGCCAGCCGCCATGCCAAGGCCACCTCGGTGGACGTGGTCCTGGCCGTCGGCGAGGGCTGGGTGACGCTCAGCGTCTCCGACGACGGTGTGGGGTTCACGGCCGGGCCGGTCGCCGGCCACGGCATGGACAACATGCGGGCCCGGGCCCAGCAGTTCGGTGGCGAGTTCCAGGTACTGGCCCGGACCCCGAGCGGAACCCTGGTGCAGTGGCGGGTGCCCCTGGAGCAGGCCGGGTGAACGGGACCTTCGGCCCTAGTCCCTATTCGGGACCAAGGCGACGATTGGCCGCATGCCCAGACTTTCGGCGCCCGGCCGGACCGGCCGCGCTTGAGCTTCGTTGCGGTGCCAGCCGGTGAGCGTCTACGCCGAGATGCTCAAGATGGCCCTGGAGACCGACGACCAGGGCGACGAGACCACCTCCGAGCTCATATCCCGGGCGCTGACCCGCCGCCTGGACATGGAGTGCGGTGGCGACGCGGCCAGCCGCCTGGCCCGGGCGCTCGCCTACGACGTGACCCTCATCCGGCTGTGCGAGCGACTCGGGGTCGAGCACGACATGACCGGGCCGGGGGCCGGGCCGCCGGCCCGCCGGCACGTCGAGCGGGCCCTGGCCGTGAGGCTGCCGGATCTCGGCGCCGGACTGAGGCAGGCGTGACGGCGCCCCGAATGCAACTGTTCAACGAAAGCGCGTGGACGAAATGAGCGATCAAGCACGGATCTCGGTATTCCTCCTCGACGACCACGAGGTCGTGAGGGAGGGCCTGCGCCACCTTCTCGAGGCGGAGGACGACATGGCGGTCATCGGCGAGGCGGCGACGGCGACCGAGGCCCTGGCCCGGATACCGGAGCTGAAGCCCCGGGTCGCAGTCCTCGATGTCCGGCTCCCGGACGGGAACGGGGTAGAGGTCTGCCGCGAGGTCCGCTCCCGCAACCACGACATCGCCTGCTTGATGCTGACCTCCTTCTCCGACGACGAGGCGGTGTTCGACGCCATCATGGCCGGGGCGTCGGGCTACGTGCTCAAGGAGGTCCGGGGCTCCGATCTGGTGACCGACATCCGCAAGGTGGCGGCCGGGCACTCCCTCCTGGATCCGGACCTGACCAGCCGGGTGATGGCCCGCATGCGCAATCAGAAGACCGAGGACCGGACCGATCAGCTGACCCCCCAGGAGCAGCGGATCCTGGACCTCATCGCCGAGGGCCTGACCAACCGGCAGATCGCCGAGAACATGTACCTCTCCGAGAAGACGGTCAAGAACTACGTCTCGAACCTGCTGGCCAAGCTGGGGATGAGCCGCCGGACGGAGGCCGCCGTCTACGCCGTACGCCACGAGACGAGGGGGAGAGAGGGTTCCCCGCGTGGGTGACCTTCACATCGAGATCCTGGAGCGGGACGAATGCCTGGATCTGCTGTCCGGCCACCACTTCGGTCGGCTGGGCGTGGTGTCGGGAGGCGCCCCCCTGATCTTCCCGGTCAACTACGTCTTCCACG
>JAKAXG010000057.1 GCA_021827225.1 Actinomycetes bacterium
CGATCTACGCGCCCGGCGGCATCCTCCAGGGAGGCGGGCGCCGCCAGCTCGTCCTGGACGGATTCGATGTAGCGGCGCATCTGTGCGACCTTGTCCTCGTCCCCGCCGTTCATGTCGGCGCTCAGGCTGGCCTCGTCGACCGACGGTCGGCCGCCGCCGGGAGTGGCGATGGTGACCTGCACACCACGGTCGTGGAAGCTGCGGTGGGGGACGATGAACTCTTCGGCCCAGTAGCCCGTCGGATGCCGGTCGCCGTCGTCGAGGGTCCAGTGGTCGCTGGCGGAGAGGACAAGGAGGATGTGAGCCATGACCATCTCCTTACCGGTGGCCGGGCCCGGAAACCCCCGCCGGGCGAGTTGGGCGCCCGTGTGTATGATCGGCCTGGCGTTCTGCTGATAAGGGGGGGGGATCCCGTGAGTGACCGTCTGCGCTTCGGCATCTTCATGGCGCCGTTCCATCCCGCCGGGGAGAACCCGACGCTGGCTCTGGAGCGGGACATGCAGCTGATCGAGCACCTCGACCGGCTGGGCTGGGACGAGGCCTGGATCGGCGAGCACCATTCCGCCGGCAGCGAGATCATCGCCTCGCCGGAGATCTTCATCGCCGCCGCCGCTCAGCGGACCCGGCACATCCGGCTGGGCACGGGCGTCGTCAGCGTCAGCTACCACAATCCCCTCTGGGTGGCCGAGCGGGCGGTGCTGCTGGACCACCTGACCCGCGGCCGGTTCATGCTCGGCCTGGGCCCCGGCTCGCTGCCGACCGACGCGGCCATGATCGGCCTCGATCAGTCGCAGACCCGGGAGCTCCTGGCCCAGGGTGTCGACATAATCATGCATCTGCTCACCAGCGCCGAGCCGCTCACGTTCCGCAACGAGCGGTGGGACCTGCGCGACGCCCGACTGCACCTACGCCCCTACTCGAACCCGCTGTTCGACGTCTCGGTGGCGGCCGTCGCCTCGCCTGCCGGACCGCAGATCGCCGGTAAGCACGGCATCGGGCTCCTGTCCATCGGGGCGACACAGGCCGCCGGCTTCGACGCCCTGGCCCTGCACTGGGACGTCATGGAGGAACGGGCGGCCCATTTCGGCGCCACCGTCGACCGCTCACAGTGGCGGCTGGTGGGGCTCATGCACATCGCCGAGACCCGCGAGCAGGCCTACAGGGACGTCGAGTACGGCATCGAGCAGTGGTTCGAGTACTTCCAGGCGGTGGCCGCCTTCCCGCAGATGGCCGTCGGCGGCGGGAACATCCGGGAGATGATCGACTTCGTCAACGACACCGGTCTCGGGTCCATAGGCACCGTCGACGATGCCGTGGCCCAGATCGAGCGCCTGCAGGCGCAGTCCAAGGGTGGCTTCGGTTGTTACATGCTCCTGGCCCACGAGTGGGCCAACCCGGCCGCCACCCACCGCAGCTACGAGCTCCTCAGCCAGCACGTCCTGCCCCGCTTCCAGGGCCAGTCCTGGAGCACCGCCCAGGCACGGGAACGGGCCCGGGCGTCCCGGCCGCAGATGGCGGCCGCCCACCAGAAGGCCGTCGAGGACGTGACCGCCAAGTACCGGGCCGAGGTGGGGCAGGCCTGACCCCGATGCCGGGCCCGCTCGTGACGGTTGACTGGCTCGCCGCCCGCCTCGGCGATCCGGAGCTGCGGATCCTCGACGCCACCGTGCAGATCGACCCGGCCACCGGCGCGGCGAGGAGCGGGCGGCCGGAATGGGAGTCGGGCCACGTGCCGGGCAGCGCGTTCGCCGACCTGCTGGGCGGCCTGTCCGATGCCGCCGCGCCGGTGCCGCTGATGGCCCCTTCGGCGGATGGATTCGCCGCGGCGATGGGTGCCCTGGGCGTCGGCCCCGGCACCGAGGTCGTCCTCTACGACCGGCGGGACAACATGTGGGCGGCCCGGCTGTGGTGGATGCTGCGGGCGTTCGGCTTCGACGACGCCGCCGTCCTCGACGGCGGGTGGGGGGCGTGGACGGCCGCCCGCCGGCCGGTGTGCTCGCAGCCGTGCGGGTACCCGCCGGCTACCTTCGACGCCCGTCCCCGCGACGGTCTCCTGGTCGGCAGGTCCACCGTGCAGGCGGCCATCGATTCGGCGGACACCACCATCGTCAGTGCCCTCGGGCACCGTCAGCACCGGGGGGAGGTGAGCGCGTACGGGAGGCCGGGCCACATCCCCGGCGCCGCCAACATCTCGGCGTGGGACATCCTCGACCGCTCCACCGGCTGCTACCTCCCGCTGGAGGAGCTGCGGGCGGTGTGCGCGCCCGTCCTGGACGCCCCCCACGTCATCACCTACTGCGGCGGCGGTGTCGCCGCGTCGAGCCTGGCTCTCGCCCTCCACCGGCTCGGCCACCGCGATGTGGCGGTGTATGACGGCAGCCTCCTCGAGTGGTGCGCCGACCCGTCGCTGCCGCTCGAACTCGGCGACTGAGCCACCCCGGCCGCCGGGCGGCGTTTGTTGCGCTCGGGCGGGGGGTAGCCACGTCCGGTGCGTCGGGGACCCCTCTCTAACAGCTATCCAGCGGCGGTGGCCCTGGTCGTCTTCTCCCTGGTTCCCTACCTGGGTCTGACCGCCGCGGTGATCCCGCTCACCGACGTGATCGCCAAGAGCCTGCACCTCTCCACCTCGGCCATCTACATCGCCGTGTCGCTGTCGGCCGGCGGCTACTCGGTGGGGACGGTGCTGGCCGTGCAGTTCGCCGTGCACCTACCGGCCCGGCGGATGCTCGTGCTGTACGAGTCGATCTTCGTGGTGGCTTCCGTGCTGGCGGCGGCGGCTCCCAACGGATACGTGTTCATGGCCGCCTTCGTGGCCCAGGGCCTGTGCACCAGCTTGATGCTCATCGCCGCCGTGCCTCCGCTGGTGACCGCCTGGCCGGCGAAGAAGATGCCCGTCACCGCCGGGATCATGAACCTGTGCATCTTCGGTGCAGTCGCCGTCGGACCGACGGTGGGGGCCTTTCAGCTGTCGGGCGGCAGCTGGCGCCCGCTGTTCTGGGTGGTGGCCGGCCTGGCCGCGCTGGCCCTCCTTTTTTCCCTGCTGACCTTCGATGACCAGCCTCCCATCGACCAGAGCAGTCCCTGGGATCTGGTGGCGGTGCTGCTGGCCGTGGCCGGCTGCACGGCCTCGTTCTACGGAGCTGGCGCCCTGCAGAGCGGGAAGTCGGCCCACGCCTCCTCGGTGGCTCCGCTCGTGGGCGGTGTTCTCCTGCTGGTCGCGCTGGTCGTCTACCAGTACCGCTCCGGCAACCCGCTGATGCCGGTGAAGGCGGTGGCCACATCGGTGCCGACGACGGGGATCTTCATCGCCCTGACGACGAGTGCCGCCGCGTTCGGTCTCATGGAGCTGATCCTCGAGATGCTGAAGACGGCCAAGCCGGCCAGCGCCCCGACCAACACCGCCCTGCTGTTCCTGCCCGAATTCGTGGCGGCGGTGGTCGTGGCCGGCGTGTTCGCCCTGCTCTTCCGGACCCGGTTCCTGCCGGTGCTGGCCATCGGGGGCATCCTGCTGGTGGTGGCCTCCGCCGCTGTGCTGATCGCCACCATGCCGACGACGGGGCCGCCGGTGGCCGTGGCCAGCGGCCTGTTGGGTCTGGGTGTCGGCGCGTCCGTGTCGCCGGCGCTGTTCCTGGCCGGCCTGTCGCTGCCCTCCAAGCTGCTGCAGCGGGTGTTCGCCCTGATCGAGCTGATGCGGGGCGTAACCGCCTTCCTGGTGGCCCCCATCCTCATCTTCTTGATGGGCGTGTTCGGCGCCGCCCGGTCCGTCGGGTTGAAGGACACCGTGTGGATCTGCCTGGGCGTGGCCGCCTTCGGCTTCCTCGGCGCCGTGGTGCTGTACCTGACCGGCCGGCCCCGCCTCGTGGTCCCCGATCTGGAACGGTGGCAGGGCGGCCAGGACGACCCGGCGTGGGAGTCGCCCCCGCTGTTCGCGGCGACGCGTAGCGGCGGGGCCCCGGAGGAGTGGGAGGTGGCCGGCGACGCCCGCCGGCCGGAGCCGGTGGGGGAGCGGCGAAGTCAGGACCGGCGCAGTTCGGCAGCGAGGTGAGACGGCCCGGTACACCTCGGCACCATGACGAGGTCGCTACGATCGCCCGGTGACGGCGCGAGGTACAGGCACGGACGTCGGCCCACGCCAGGTGTGGGAATCGCTCGACCAGGCATGGCAGGAGGCGTTCCGCCAGGCATGGGAAGCCGTGCGTTCCGGCAACATCCCGGTCGGGGCTTGTGTTTCCACCCGTTCAGGCGAGGTCATCCACGCCGCCCGCAACCGGGTGATGGACAGCGCCGGTCCTCCCGGCGAGATCTGGGGTTCGGCGCTCGCGCACGCAGAGATCAACACCTTGGCGAGGATCGGGTTCCGCCACCACGAGGACCTGGTACTCACCACGACCCTCGAGCCGTGCCTGCAGTGTGCTGCTGCTATCCGGCTCGCCCCCGTCTCGACCGTCCGGTTCGCCGGGGCGGACCGCTACTGGGACGGTTGTCACGACTTCACCAGGTTGTCGGTCAGGGAGGCGACCCGGGGACAGCCGGTGCGGGTCGGCCCGCGAAACGACGAGCTCGGGCTGTTCGCGACGGTCATCTCCCGCACCGGACCGTCACTGACCGCCACCTACGAAAGCTGGCTGCGCCGGAACGGGGAGGGCGCTTCGGTCGACCTGGCCGTACGGCTGGCCACCGACGGGACGCTCGATCACCTGGCGCAACTGGATGTCGCCTCGGCCTTCACCGAGTTGTGGCCCGAGCTCCAGGACCTCCGCCAGCAGCTGGCCGGATCGCCGTCCCCCTAATTCCCGGGCGCCGTTGCCCACCGGGTCAGTCCGAGGTCACGCCGGCGGCGGCCAGCAGGCGGGCCCCGCTCCGCTCGGCGTAGGCGCGCACCGCCGCCTCGGCGTCAGCGGGATCGCCGGAGGTCACCGCCGCCACCACCTGCTGCAGATCGGCCAGGACGGCCGGGGCGTCGGTGAACGCCGAGCGGAAGAGGGGAGCGGCGGCCCCGTACAGCTTCTCCAGCCAGCCCATCATCACCTGGAGGGGCCGGTTGCCGGTGCTGTCGACCAGGAAGGAAAAAAGGGCCAGTTCCGCCGCCTGCAGCCCGGCGGCATCGCCGGCCGCCGCGGCCGCCTGCAGCCGCTCCTGCAACCCGTCCCGCACCGGGGGTGCGACGCGTTCGGCGACCAACCGCCCGGCCAGGCCGCCCAGGGCCTGGCGGACCTGCAGCACCTCGCCCACCAGGTCCGGCCCGGCGGCCAGCAGGGCCCGCAGCACGACCGAGGCGTCCGCCGCCCGCAGCGGGTCGCCCACCACGGTGCCCACTCCCTGGCGGGACTCGACCAGGCCGGCCTGTTCCAGGCGGGCTATCGCCTGGCGCAAGGAGGTGCGGTTGATGCCCAGCTGCTCGGCCAGGTCGCGTTCGGGCGGCAGGGTCGAGCCGGGCGGGAAGCGGCCGGCCAGGACCGCCTCCGTCAGGCTGTCCGCCACTTGGGCCGGCACGGACCGGCGCGACGGGGGAGCGAACGGCAACACGGGCGGGGTCAGGTCCATTGGTCCAACCACTGTACCAGTGTTACGCTGGGTAGCCATGGATCTGACCCGTGGGAGGACCCGTCCAGCCCGAGGCCCGGCGGCAGCGCCCGGGTGGCGCCGGAATCTGTACCGCTGGGCGGCCTCGCCGGCCATCCCCGTCCAGATTTGGCGGAACGGTACAGATTTCGGCGCCGCCGCCTCCGGCGCCCGCCCGCCCGGGCCCCTCACCGCCGGCACGGGCACCCACGCCGGCACCGGCGCCGGCGCCGGCCGGGGGCGGTCATGACCACCGGCATGCGCTTCGCCGAGGCCATGGTCGGCACCTGGCGGCGGCCGGGCGGGAGCGAGGATCTGCCCATCCGCTTCGACGTCACCGCCGACACCGAGACGCTGCTCAAGCCGCTGGGCACGGTGACCGGCCGGCTGTCGGGCAGGCTGAGCGCCGGCGGGCTGGTCGAGGACGCGGCGGCCACCGGGACCATCGAGGTGTCCCCGGTGGAGCACCGCCGCATCCGCTACACCCTCGACTTCGCCGACGCCGGCGGCCGGCCCTACCGCTTCGACGGGTGGAAGTCGATCGACTGGCTGCGACCGCTGGCCACCTGGACCACCCTGCCCGGGACGCTGTACGACCCCGCCGGCGAGGTGGTCGGGACCGCCACGCTGCGCTTCCCCCTGCAGGCCACGCCGTCCCTGGCCGCCAGCATGCGACTGGTGGCCGACCGCGGAGCTGGCGTGGCCCTAGAGAACCGACGATGGGACGGGCGTCCGGGCCGGCTGGAGGTCTGGTACGACACCGTCACCGACCCGGCCACCGGGACCGGCCTGTGGCTGCACCACGAGCTGGTGGCCCCGACCGCTTCGGGCGCCGAGCCCTACGCCCACGGCTGGGCCGCCGTGTTCCCACCCGACGGGCCGCCGGTGTGGGCCCGCTTCGGGCCGGCCCCGCCCGGGCAGGGATCGGCGTTCGCCGCCGGGGGAGTGGTCGCCGAGCCGGGCCGGCGGGCCGGCCGGGCCGGCGACATCACCTGGGACCTGCACTACGCGGACCCGTCGGCGCCGCTGTTCACCTTCCCGGCCGCGACCTGGCGCCGGGAGCTGCTGCCCGGTGCGCAGGTCGTGCCGTCGCCGGCGGCCTCCTTCTCCGGCCGGGTCGAGGTCGCCGGCCGGTGCCTGAACCTGGAGCGGGCCCCGGGGGCGGCGGCGCGCATCTACGGCCACGGCAACGCCGAGCGGTGGGCGTGGCTGCACGCCGACCTGGGCGGCGGCGACGTCCTGGAGGTGGTGGCCGCCGTGCCCCGTCGGCCGGGCCTGCGCCGGCTGCCGCCGCTGCCCATGGTGCGGCTCCGCCTCGGCGGACGGGACTGGCCCGCCGATCCGCTTACCGGCGCCCTCAGGCTGCGCTGCCGCATCGGCCTGCCGACGTGGACGGTGGCCGGCCGGGTGGGTGACCGGCGCCTGCAGGTCACGGTGACGCAGCCGGAGGACCGCTGCGTCCGCATCCCCTACACCGATCCCGACGGCGCCGGCGCCACCTGCACCAACACCGAACGGGCCGACGCCACCGTGGTGGTGGAGCGCCGCCGCGGCGGCGGCTGGGAACCGGAGCGGCGCTGGGAGTTGCCGGGCTGCGCCCACGCCGAGGTGGGCAGCCGCCCGTGACGGCCCCGCCCGTGACGGCCCAGCCCGTGACGCACGCGCCCGGGATGGCCCAGCCCGTGACGGCCCCGCCCGGGCCGACCGCCGCCTGCCGCCCCGACCGTCCGCCGCCGGGCCGGGGGCTGGTCGGGGTGTGCGCCGCCCTTCTCGACCTCGGCCCCGACGACGCCCGCGTCACGGCCGGGGAGGTCGCCGCCCTGGCCGCCGGCTTCCCGCCGCCGGTACGCGCCGCCCTGGCCGCCGGCGTGGCGGGGGCCGACGCCCTGGCCGTGGTCCTCGCCGGCGGCCGGCTCGACCGGCTGGACGCGGACCGGCGGGAGGCGCTGGTGCGCCGCCTGACGTCCACCCCGGCCGGCGCCGCGCTGGCTGACGCCCTGAAGGCGCCGGTGCTGCTGGCCTACGGAGCCGCCACCGCCGCCACCGATCCGGCCGCCCGGGCTCCCGGACCCCCCGCCCGCCCCGACCCGCCGCTCGACGTCACCCCGTCGGCCCACTGGCCGGACCGCAGCAGCGCCGACGTGGTGGTCATCGGCTCCGGGGCCGGCGGGGCGATCGCCGCCCGCACCCTGGCCCGGGCGGGACTCGCCACGGTGGTGGTCGAGGAGGGCCGCCGGTTCGGCGTGGAGGAGTTCCGGGCCCGCCCGGCGCTCGACCGCTTCAGCGACCTCTACCGCGACGGCGGGGCCACCGCCGCCCTGGGCCGGCCGCCCGTGCTGCTGCCCATCGGCCGGGGGGTGGGTGGCACCACCCTGGTCAATTCCGGTACCTGCTACCGCACCCCGCCGTCGGTTCTGCGTCACTGGCGTGACCACCACGGGGTGGCCGCCGCCGACCCGGCGGCGTTCGACCCTCTCCTCGACGACGTGGAGGCCACCCTCCGGGTCGCTCCCGTCCCCGACACGATCATGGGCAACAACGGCCACCTCGCCCTCCGCGGCGCCGCCGCCCTCGGCTGGTCGGCGCATCCGCTGCGGCGCAACGCCCCCGGGTGCGGGGGGTGCTGCCAGTGCGCCGTCGGCTGCCCCCGCAACGCCAAGGCCGGCGTCCATCTCAGCGTCCTCCCCGACGCCTGCGCGTCCGGGGCCCGCATCGTCACCCACGCCCGGGTGGAGCGGCTCATGCACGGTCGCGGGCGGGTCACCGGGGTGCGCGTCCGGCGGCCCGACGGCTCCGCCTTCGAGATCCTGGCCGGCCGGGTGGTGGTGGCCGCCGGGGCCACCGAGACCCCGCCGCTCCTGCGTCGCAGCGGGCTGGGCGGCCACCCCCAGCTGGGACGCAACCTGGCCATCCACCCGGCCGTCAGCGCCGCCGGATGGTTCGACGAGCCGGTTCACGCCACCCGCGGCGTGTTGCAGAGCGCCGGCATCGACGAGCTGCACAGCCGCCAGGGGATCCTGATCGAGGCCACCTCGGCCCCGCCCGGCATGAGCTCGATGGTGCTGCCGGGCGCCGGCCGGCAGCTGGCCGCCCGGCTGGGGCGGGCCGAGCACCTGGCCACGCTGGGGGCCATGATCGCCGACGCCCCCGCCGGCCGGGTCCACGGCTCCCGCCGGCCCGTCCTCCGCTACGACCTGACCGCCGCCGACGCCGGCCGCCTGGTGGCGGCGGTCGGCGCCATGGGCCGGGTGCTCTTCGCCGCCGGGGCCACCGCCGTGGTGACCGGCATCCCGGGCCACCAGACCGTCAACAGCGTCACCGAGCTCGACGCCGCCACCGCCGCCGCCCGGCCGGAGCTGATGCACCTGGCCGCCTTCCACCCGACCGGCACCGCCCGGATGGGCGCCGATCCGGCCGGCCACCCGGTCGACGCCGACGGCCGGCTCCGGGGGGTCAGCGGCGTGTGGGTGGCCGACGCCTCGGTGCTGCCGACCTGCCCGGAGGTGAACCCCCAGGTGACCATCATGGCCCTGGCCCTGGCGGTGGCCGGCCGGTGCGCCGGCACCGCCTGAAGAACGCCGCGCCCGCCGGCGCATAGCCTGCGGCCAGGAGGTGTGATGAGTGGACCGTTGACCGCCGACGACGCACCCGACCGGCCGTCGGCCGCCGTCGCGGAGGAGGCCGACCTCGAGATCCTGCCCGGCCGGTCGGCCACCGTGGGATCCTTCGGGGTCCGGCGGGTCCTGCCCCGCCGGGAGCGCCGCACCGTGGGAGCCTGGTGCTTCGTCGACCACATGGGCCCCGGACCGGTCACCGAGGACCGGGGCCTGGACATCGGCCCGCATCCCCACATCGGCCTGCAGACGGTCACCTGGTTGGTGAGCGGGGAGGTGCTGCACCGCGACAGCCTCGGTTCCGAGCAGGTCATCCGCCCCGGCCAGCTGAACCTGATGACCGCCGGCCACGGTGTGTCCCACTCGGAGGAGGCCACGGGCTCCTACCGGGGCGTGCTGCACGGGGTGCAACTGTGGGTGGCGCAGCCGGCCGCCACCCGGGACGGCCCGGCCGCCTTCGAGCACCATGGGGAACTGCCCCGGGTGGAGCTGGGATCGGCGACGGCCACCGTCATTGTCGGCGAACTGGCCGGGACGGTGTCGCCCGCTCGCCGCGACACCGCCCACGTGGGAGCGGATCTGGAGTTGCGCGGGGGGACGTCCTTTGTCCCTCTGGAAACCTCTTTCGAGTACGGGCTGGTGGTGCTCGAGGGGACGGTCAGCGTGGGTGACCGGCCGCTCCCGCCCGGTCATCTCGGCTACCTGGGGACCGGGCGGGACGGGTGCCCCCTGGTGACGGACGGGCCGGCCCGGCTCCTGCTCATAGGTGGGGTGCCGTTCCCCGAGCCGCTGCTCATGTGGTGGAACTACGTGGCGCGCGACCGCGCGGAGATCGTCGCCGCCCACTCGGAATGGACCGCGGCGGGGGAACGCTTCGGCAGGTTCCGCTCGCCGCTGCCGCGCATCGACACCCGGCCACCGCCGTGGAACGTGGGGCCGCCATCCTCAGGAGCGGGCGGCAGGTAGCCTGACCCCGGATCACGCCCCCCGGGGGCAGTATCGGACGAGACGGCCGGGTTGAGCACGCAGCTGGCGGGTTCCGGGTAGGGAGGCTCCTGGTGACGACCATCCTCGGCATCAACTTCTTCAGCCACGACACCGCCGCCTGCCTGGTCGCCGACGGCGAACCCGTCGTGCTGGTGGAGCAGGAGCGGTTGAACCGCGACCAGCACACCAAGCAGCTGCCCGACGCCGCCATCGACAGCTGCCTGCAGTTCGCCGGCATCACCGCCTCGGACCTCGACGCCGTGGCGGTGGCGCAGCGGCCGCTGGTCGACCTGAGGCGCGGCGCCCTCGACGCCCTCGGCCGGGCCGCCCCCAAACGGTTGGCCGCCCAGATGTACACCGACACCCGGCTGATGACCCGCGTCGCCCGGTTCCGCCGGCGCTGGTCCTACCGGGGACCGGTCCACAGCGTGGGCCACCACGACGCCCACGCCGGCGGGGCGTTCTACGCCAGCCCGTTCGACGAGGCCGCGCTGCTCACCATCGACCGGGGCGGCGACTTCCTCTCGACGACGCTCGGCCGCGGCTCGGGTTCCCGGGTCGCCGCGCTGGCGGCGGTGGCCAACCCCCATTCGCTCGGCGAGCTCTACACCGCCGTCACCGCCCATCTCGGTTTCCGCCCCGGTTCCGACGAGGGCAAGGTGATGGGCCTGGCCCCCTACGGCACCCCGGCGCTGGTCTCCGCCGTGCGTGACCTGGTGGAGCTGCGGCCCGACGGCGGCTTCCGGATCGACCTCAGCTGGTTCGGCTGGGCCCGGGAGGGCTCCCCGGTGAGCGGCCCGTTCGTCGACCGCTTCGGACCGCCGCGCCAGCCCGAGTCGGAGCTGACCCAGCGACACAGGGACCTGGCGTACGCGGTGCAGGCGGTGCTCGAGGAGGCGGCGGTGCACGTGGCCCGTTCGCTGCACCGCCGGACCGGTCTGTCCCGCCTGTGCGTGTCGGGGGGCGTGGCGCTCAACTCGGTCATGAACCGCCGGCTCATCACCGACACCGGCTTCGAGGAGATCTTCGTGCAGCCTGCCGCGTCGGACGCCGGCAACGCCCTCGGCGCCGCACTGTGGGTGTGGCACAACTGCTTCGTCGAGGAGCGCGCCTGGGTGATGGAGCACGCCCAGCTGGGCCTCGACCCCGCTGGGGCGACGGCGGAGACGGTGGAGCAGGCGTTCCGGGCCCGGCGGGTGGGCTACCGGCGCTCGGGGGACGTGGCCGCCGAAGCGGCCCGGCTGCTGGCCGCCGGCAAGGTGGTCGGGTGGTTCCAGGGTCGCGCCGAGATCGGCCCCCGGGCGCTCGGCAACCGGTCCATCCTGGCCGACCCCCGCGGCGCCGACGTGCGTGACATCGTCAACCACCGGGTGAAGCGCCGGGAGTGGTTCCGGCCCTTCGCGCCGAGCGTCCTGGCCGAGCACGGCGCCGACTGGTTCGCCGACTACGTCCCGAACCCGTTCATGCTCCTGGTGCAGCCGGTGCGCGCCGACCGGCGCCAGCTGGTGCCGTCGGTCACCCACGTGGACGGGACGGCCCGGCTGCAGACCGTCACCTCGGCCGCCAACCCGCTGTACCACCGGCTGATCTCGGAGTTCTTCGGCGCCACGGGTGTGCCCATGGTGTTGAACACCAGCTTCAACCTCCGGGGAGAACCCATCGTCCACACGCCCGGCCAGGCCCTCGACGACTACCTGAAGAGCGGCATGGACGCTGTTGTCATCGGCGACTTCGTGGCGGAAAAAGCGCCGCCCGTCACGGCTGGAGCCGCTCGCCTGGCGGACACCGAGAGCTGACCCGGCCCCTTCGGGCCGGCGCCGGGGTAAGGAAGCGGACAAAGTTCCGCCAGCGGAGGGGAACCTGCCCCTGTCCCTCCCGGTCGGCGCCAGATC
>JAKAXG010000751.1 GCA_021827225.1 Actinomycetes bacterium
CGATCTAGCGAGGCCCGGGCCCTGCGGTCCAACAGCGTCAAGGCCTGAGCCGCTCCCGGCGGAACACCGCCGGGTTCACCTCCCACGGCGGGCGGCGGGCCGGCAGCACCGCCTCGGCCCCGGCGGCGAGCGACAGCAGCAGATCCTCGCTCCACGGCCGGCCCACCAGGGTCACGGCGAAGGGCCGGCGCGACCGGGAGCGGTAGCCGGCGGGCACCGCCACGCACGGCCACCCGGCCCGGGCCGCCCAGGTGGCCCCGTCCTCGCCGCCGAACACAGCGGCGTCGGCCCCCTCGAGCGCCGCCTCCAGCGCCTGCTCGGCCGCGCTGCGGTCCCGGGCCCGGGCCTGCAGGTACTCCTCCCGCCGCCCTTCGTGGTCGATGCCGGCGGCGGTGTCCACGTGGATCTGCCGGTACTTGAGGGCCTCCCCGGCGTGGGCCCGGTTCCAGTCCCGGAGTTCCCGCAGGGTCCGCACCGGGGCGGCCGGCCCCAGCGTCTCCAGGTACCGGTCCATGGCCGGGCCGAACTCGTAGTGCAGCACGAACAGCTCGTCGGCCTCCTCGGCGTCGGGCATCCGGGCGTCCACCGCCGCGCCGGCGGCGGCCGCCAGGGTCCGGGCCGCCGCCTCGTAGCACCCGGCGGCGTCGGGGTCCTCCCAGGTGGGGCCGCCCCGGACCATGGCCAGGCGGGAGCCGGCCAGACGGGCCGGGTCGGGACCCGAACCGACGCTGTGGCCGGCGGGGCGGGCGGCGGTGGCCGGGTCGGCTCCGTCGGGGCCGGCCATGGCGGCCAGCAGGACGGCCGCGTCGGCGGCGGTGCGGGCCATGGGGCCGGCGGTGTCCTGGCTGGGGGCGATGGGCACGATCCCGCTCCGGCTGACCAGCCCGACCGTCGGCTTCAGCCCGACCAGGCTCTGGTGGGCGGCCGGGCTGGTGATGGAGCCGTCGGTCTCGGTCCCCACCGCCAGCGGCACCAGGCCCAGTGCGACCGCCGTGGCCGAGCCGCTGCTCGACCCGCTCGGGGTCAGGGCCAGGTCGTAGGGGTTGAGGACCTGGCCGCCGAGCGAGGAGTACCCCGAGGGCATGTCCGCGGTCAGGAAGTTGGCCAGCTCCGACAGGTTGGTCTTGCCGGCTATGACCGCCCCGGCGGCGCGCAGGCGGGCCACGAGCGGAGCGTCGCCGACCGGTCGGGCTTCGGCCAGGGCCAGGGCGCCGGCGGTGGTGGGAAGGCCGGCGACATCGATGTTGTCCTTGACCAGTACCGGCACGCCCTCGAGCGGGCCGCGCCGCTCCCCGCCGGCCAGCCTCCGGTCGCTCTCCTCCGCCGCCTCCGCGGCGTCGCCGGCCACGCATCGGACCGACCCGAACAGCCCGTCCAGGCGCTCCGCCCGCTCCCGGAACACCCGCAGAAGGTCCCGGCTGCTCCAGCGCCTCTCGTCCAGGCCGCGGGCCAGTTCCGCCACCGTGGGCCACTCCGACAAAGTCCCGACCGGGAACCTCTCGCCGCTCACCGGCGGAAGATACCACCGGGCGTGGCGGGTAGATTCCGCCCATGGAAATCGGGTTGCACGTGTCGAACTTCACCTTCCCCGGTGGGCCCAGGGAGCTGGCGGGGGACCTGACCCGCATCGCCGAGGCCGCCGAGCAGCACGGCTTCTCCAAGCTGAGCGTCATGGACCACGTGTGGCAGATCGGCCACATCGGCCCGCCCGAGCAGGAGATGCTCGAGGCCTACACCACCCTCGGCTACCTGGCCGCCCGGACCTCGCGCATCACGCTGCTGGCCTGGGTCACCGCCGTGGTGTACCGGGACCCCGGCCTGCTGGCCAAGGCGGTCACCACCCTCGACGTCCTCTCCGGGGGCCGGGCCTGGCTGGGTATCGGGGCGGCGTGGAACGAGGAGGAGTCCCGTGGTCTCGGGCTGTTCTTCCCGCCCACCGCCGAACGCTTCGAGCGGCTGGAGGAGGCGTTGCAGATCTGCCTGCAGATGTGGAGCGACCGCGACGAGCCCTACGAGGGGCGCCACTACCACCTGGCGCGCACCCTGAACTCGCCTCCGGCGCTGTCGGAGCCGCACCCGCCGATCATGATCGGCGGCTCCGGCGAGCGTAAGACCCTGCGGCTCGTGGCCCGCTACGCCCAGGCCTGCAACCTGTTCGCCGGCCCGGAGCTCGAGCACAAGCTGGACGTCCTGCGCCGCCACTGCGACGACGTCGGCCGCGACTACGACAGCATCACCAAGACGGTGATGGGCCCCCTCGACCCCGGACCGAAGGGGGAGAACGTCGACGAGCTGATCAGCTCCATGGGCCGGATGGCCGAGCTCGGCATCAGCCACTACCACGGGTCGGTGCCGGGGGTGTCCACCATCGAACCGCTGGCCATCCTGGGGGAGCGGGTCATCCCGGCCGTCGCCGGGCTGTGACGGCACCGGCCTTCACGGGGTAGATGCCCTGCATGGGTAACGGCCAGGACCGACAGGACTTCGACCCCCGGGTGAGCGAGCGGGCCGACGACGCCACCGCCGAGGAGCAGGCGGCCGGCCGGGCCGACCCTCGCAGCCAGGCCGCCGCCATCCTGGCGGACAGCGACGCCCGCCAGGATGG
>JAKAXG010000752.1 GCA_021827225.1 Actinomycetes bacterium
CGGCGGAGGGTTCCGGCACATCGGCGGAGGGGTCCGGTTCCATCAGGACATGGTCTCATCGCGTCGGGCCGATTGGCCAGACGGTCCGGAGCGGCCCCGGTTCGTCGATGGGCTCCGCCTTCTCTTAACGGTGCCGATCGCCGGGGCTTGCCTTTCGTCACAGCGGCTCGAGCGCCGGGCCGATCAGAACGGCATGGCCCCCGGCCCCCGACCGTATCGCCGACATCTCCGCAGCGTGGCGGCTCCGTCGAGCAGAGGCGGCGGGGTGCCGGGTCGCCGCTCCGCCGCCGCACGGCGTGACCGCCGGCGGTGGGTGTCGGTCGCCCCGGAGCACGGGGGCCGGCTCAGCCCGATGCAGCGCTACAGCTTCGACCTCAACGGCTTCCTGCTCATCGAGGGGGTCCTCGATCGGGCGAGGGTGGCCCGGATGCGGTCGGTCGTCGCGGCGCAGCGGCCGGCCCCGGCGGCCCGGTCGGTCCCCAGCCAGAGGCTCGGCCAGGACGGCCGGCTGTTCGAATGGGACCGCTCGTTCGTCGAGCTGATCGACCACCCGTGGGTGCTGGCCGTGCTCCGGGAGCTGATCGGGCCGCACGTCCGCCTCGACCACGCCTACGGGCTGGTCACGAGCCCCGGTGCCCCGGGGCCGGCCCGGCCCGGGCCGACCGGGGCATTCGATCCGGACCGGTTCCAGGTGACCCCGATGGGAGTGGCGCGCCGCGGGGGGTTGGCCTTCTCCTGGGCGCTGACCGAGGGTCGTCCGGGCGGGGGAGGATTCGGTTGCATACCGGGCAGCCACCTTGGCGGCGCCCGCCCGGAGGGAGCGGAATCGGTGCTGATGCCGGTGGCCCAGCCGGCCGGGTCCCTGCTGGTGTTCACCGAGGGGCTGGTCCACGGCACCATTCCGTGGAGCGGACCGGGGACCAGGATGGTCGTGATGCTCGAGTACTCGCCTGGGAGACCCGCCCGGGGCCCCGCTCCGCCCCCCGCCGGGCCGTCCACGCCCGACGAGCCACGCCGGCTCTTCCGGCCACCATGGGTCGGAGGCCACGACCCGACCGTCGATCCCTGAGCGGCCGGTGCGGCGGGCGTTTGCCCCCGCAGGCGCCTGGGTATCGGCCGGGAATGACGGAGATCGGTTACACCATGATGTGCGAGCAGGCCGGTCCGAAGGAGCTGGTCAGCGACGTCCAGGCCGCCGAGCAGAGCGGCTTCGACTTCGCCGTCGTCTCCGACCACTACTTCCCCTGGGTGGACGCCATGGGGCATTCGCCCTACGCCTGGTCGGTGCTGGGGGCGGCCGCCCAGGCCACCTCCAGCATCGAGCTGATGACCTACGTCACCTGCCCCATCAAGCGGTACCACCCCGCGGTGGTGGCCCAGAAGGCCGCCACCGTGGCTCTCCTGTCCGACGGCCGCTTCACCCTCGGGCTGGGGGCCGGGGAGAACCTCAACGAGCACGTGGTGGGTGGTGCCTGGCCACCGGTCAACACCCGGCACGAAATGCTCGGCGAGGCCATCGACATCATCAGGGCCCTCTGGACAGGCGACTACGTCAACTACCGGGGTCGGCACTTCGAGGTCGACTCGGCCCGCCTGTGGGACCGGCCCGACACCCCGCCGCCGCTCGGGGTGGCCGTCTCGGGGGGCCAGTCCTGCGCCCTGGCCGGGGCCCGGGCCGACGTGATGATCGCCGTCCAACCCGAAGCGTCCCTGGTCGAGCAGTTCGGGCGGTCGGGCGGGGCCGGCAAGCCGTGCGTGGGTCAGGTTCCGGTTTCCTACGACCCCGATCGTGACGCCGCCCTCGAGCGGGCCCTCCGCCTGTTCGGGTGGTTCGGCGGGGGCTGGAAGGTGAATGCCGAGCTGCCCGGCCCGGCGGCGTTCGAGGCGGCGGCGCAGTACGTACGGCCCGAGGACGTGGCCGGCGCCATCCCCTGCGGGGACCGGGTGGAGGACTTCGTCGCCGCCGTCAGGCGCTTCACCGACGCCGGCTTCACCCACGTGGCCCTGTGCCAGGTCGGCGGCGACCACCAGGACGGGTTCATCCGGTGGGCCGAGAAGGAGCTCCTGCCGGCCCTGCGGGCCTGAGAGCCGGCGCTTGCGGGCCAGGCTATGGCCGGGCCATCACCTCCACGTGGAGCACCACGAACAGCCCGTCGGGCGACGACGCCCACTCCCGCCACCCGCTGGAGATGAGCTCCAGCTCGCCCCTGGTGGTCAGGCCGTAGGCCAGGGCCTGCTCCGGAAAGGATGAGCTCACGCTGCGATCGGCCCACAGGCCTCCCCACCAGGCCCGGCTGTCGGTGTCGGCGAAAGTCCAGGTGGAGCTGGTGACCTGCAGGTCGGAGAAGCCGGCGGCGCGTACCCAACGGGGCAGGCTGCGGCCGGCGTTGGCGTCGGCCCCGTTGCGGGCGCACACCTGGTGGTACAGCTCCTGCCAGCGGTCCAGGCGGGGGTCCGCCGGGGACCACAGGAACGCCCCGTAGTCACTGTCGCGCACCGCCAGCCGGCCTCCCGGGCGCAGCACCCGGCGCATCTCACGCAGGGCGGCGACCGGGTCGCTCAGATGCTGGAGCACCTGGTGGGCGTGCACGAC
>JAKAXG010000753.1 GCA_021827225.1 Actinomycetes bacterium
CGCCCGTACCGGTGGCGACAGTGATCAGCGGCGATGGCTGGAGGCCGGCACCCCCTGGGCGGGCCGCCCGGGACCTGCTCTGCTCTGGCCTGCGCACCGGGGGGCTCGTGGCGCGGCAGCGGATCCACCAGCCGTCGGTGTGTCGTGGGCGGCGCATCTCCTTCACCGATGGAACCTCTGCGGCGGTGTACCGCCGGACTGTCATCGACCGGCCCCCGCCCGTGGAGCCGGCGGTGCTTGTCATGTGCTTCCGGCTGAGAAGGGTGAGCAGCGACCGGATGCACCGCGTGTTCCGGTGGGAGAGCGAGCTGAACACGGTTCTCTTCGCCGGCTTCCCGGGTCTGGTGTCCAAGCTGTGGCTGACCCACGACGAGCGGGGACGTTACCGGGGCATGTACGAGTGGGACGGACCGGAGCTGGCCGGATCCTACGCCCGGTCCCTGTGGTGGGCCCTGGCGGTGGCGAGTTCGCCGTCGTCCATGCGGCACGTGGTGCTGCCCGGCCTGCATCTGGAGGAATTGATGGCCGGGCGAACTGGATCGGCCGGAGGTCCGCCCGCTGGGCGGTGGTGGCAGCCGGTCCCCGACACCGCCGCTGGGTGATGACCGCGAGCGAGCCCGATGTCCTGGTGGTCGGGGCCGGCCCGTCCGGTCTGGCCGTGGCCCTTCAGGCTCATGATCATGGGGCCCGGGTTCGGGTGCTGGAGCGGAGAACCCGGGCCTTTCGCCCGTCGCGGGCGCTGATCGTCTACCCCCGCACGCTCGAAGTGCTGCGACCCCTCGGCGTCACCGACGCCCTCGTCGACCGCGGCGACCTGACGCCCTCGGTCCGGCTCCACATACGCCACCGGCAGCTCCCGATCAGCCTGGGGGAGCTGCCGATCGACGGTACCGCCTTCCCCCACCTGCTGTTCGTGGGGCAGGCCGTCGTCGAGCAGGTGCTGGCCGAGGCGTTGGCCGCCCGGGGCATCGCGGTGGAATACGGGACCGAAGTGGTCGGAGTGAGAGGCGGGTCCGCGGGGGCGGAGGTCACCTGGCGCCGCGGCCAGGGGTCGGGGACCCTGGGATGCCGCTTCTTGGCCGGGTGCGACGGGTCGTCCAGCACCGTCCGCGACGCAGCCGGGATCGACTGGCGGGGCGCCCGGTACCGGCAGGAGGTCGTCCTCGCCGATATCGAGCTGAGCCGGGACCTGGACGGCGGTTCCCATGCCGTTCCGGGGAGGGGCGGGGTCCTGTTCCTCTTCGGCCTGGATGAGCAGGCGAGCGTCCGGCTGCTGGCGACCCGGCCGGCGGAACTGTGCGGCGGCCAGCCCGGCCGGCGGCGGGGCGCCGTGGCCGCCGGTGAGCTCCAGGCCCTGATAGACGACGCCGGCCTCGACGCCCGCATCACCTCCGTGGCCTGGTCGGCCCGGGTTCCTCTGCAGCGCCGCATCGCATCGCGGTACCGGGCCGGCTCGCTCTTCCTCGTGGGCGACGCCGCCCACGTCCACTCGCCGGCTGCAGGTCAGGGCATGAACACCGGTCTTCAGGACGCCACCAACCTCGGCTGGAAGCTGGCGTTCGCGGCCACGGGTCGGCCTGCGGGCCGGGCCTCCACCGAGCGACTCCTCGATTCCTACGATGCCGAGCGCCGTCCCGCCGGCAGGCGGGTGCTGGCCCTCACCCGGGCCGTCTTCTGGGCGGAGGCCGGCACCGGCCCTGTGGCGTCCCGGGTCCGCACGGTGCTGGTCCCCGCCGTCGCACCGGTCCTTCCGTATCTCCTGCGGAACCGGCCGCTCGTGTCGGCGGGGATGCGGATCCTCTCCCAGCTCGACCTCACCTACCGCTCCACTCTCCTGCCCTCCGGGGACCGGTCGCGCAGCAGGTACACCCCTCCGTCCGGTCGCCGCCTACCGGACGGCCAGGTGACGGTGGGGGGCCGGCAGCGCCGCCTGCACGACCTGCTGGCCCGCGCCGGGATGCACGTGCTGCTCGAGAGGTCGGGGCCGCCCCTCGACCCGTCCGAGGTCGACGGCAGGGTGCACCTGTGGCGTGTCGAATCCTGGCCTGGCCACGGCGTCACCGTGGTGCGTCCGGACGGCTATGTGGGATACCACCACGCCCGCCCGCGCCCGGAGGACGTGACGGGCTGGCTGGCCGAGATGGGGGCCGGCGTGAGCGGCTGACGTTCCATCAACGGGCAGGCCGGGTGACAGCTCTACCCGGACCGGCCGTCACCGCTCCGGCAGCGGCCCCGGGTAGGCGGCCTCCGCCGCCTCCTGCAGGTCGTTGGCCTTGCGCCTGACCAGGACGATGACAGCCGCGATCACGAACACAGCGAGCACCCCGAGAGCGATGTCCACCGTCGAGGACGCCTTGGTGACCGTGCTTCCGATCTCGTAGGGGATGAAGCTGTAGATCGCGGCCCAGATGATGCCGCCCAGGGCGTTGAACGGCAGGAACCGGCGCCAGGCCATCTTCAACGTGCCCGCCAGGAAGGCCGCGTAGGTCCTGAGCACTGACACGAACCGGCCGAAGAACACCACCTTGGGGCCGTGGCGGTCGAATATGAGCCGCCCCACCTTGATCTTGGCTGCATCGGCCCGGATG
>JAKAXG010000058.1:0-5450 GCA_021827225.1 Actinomycetes bacterium
TTCCGATCTGCCCGGGTGGTCCAGCCGGCCGCCGTCCTCGAGGCTCCGCTGTTGGACCCCGATGATGACGACATCGCCTGGTTCATCGCCAAGGTGATCCGCCCGGAGGTCCCTCCCGCGGTCGATCTGCGCCAGAGGATCGAAGAGGTGCTCGACTCGGGCAGCTTCGAGATGCTCTACCAGCCGATAGTCGAGCTGGAGACGGGCAGGCTCGTGGCGGCCGAAGCGCTGGCCCGCTTCACCGCCCTGCCCTACCGCCCGCCCGATGTGTGGTTCTCCGAAGCGGAGGAGGCCGGTCTCGGCGCCGAGTTGGAGCTGGCCGCGGTGAGGGCCGCCCTGGCGCCGCTGCCCTTCCTGCCCGAGAACCTGAGGGTGGCGGTCAACGTGGGGGCCAGCACCATCGGAACGGCGAGGCTGGCCGCCATCATCGAAGCGGCCGGGCCCGGCCGGGTGATCCTGGAGCTGACCGAGCATCTGCAGGTCCAGGACTACCCGAAGTTGAACGCCCGCCTGAAGCGCCTGCGCCGCCAGGGCGCCTACCTGGCGATCGACGATACCGGGGCGGGGATCTCGAGTCTCACCCACGTGCTCAAGCTGGCCCCCGACGTGATCAAGCTCGACCGGGAGATCACCAGCGGCATCGATCTGGACCCGGTGCGGCGGGCCCTCACCTCTGCCCTGATCACCTTCGCCGGCGAATCGGGCGCCCGGGTGGTGGCCGAAGGGATAGAGACCGCCAGCGAGCTGTCCACCCTCCAGGGCCTGGGCGTCGTGTACGGGCAGGGCTTCCACCTGGCCCGCCCCGGCCCCCCCTCCGACCTCCGCAACTTCGAGGCCGTCCCGCCGGCGTCCGGCCTGAACTAGCGCGCCCCCCACCCGCCGGCACTGGCATGGGCGTTACTACGGGCAATAAAGTCCGTTTCGTTCCTTACAGACGGGAGGGAAACCGAAAAATGAGACCTGATCGTTGGCTCCGGCGCGCTGCTGCGCCGGCGGCCCTGGTGGTGGCTGGCCCCCTGGCCGCCAGCGGCTTCGCCGCACCCGGCACCTCGGCCGGTGCCGCCATCCGACCCCTGGCCGAGAGGGCACCCGTGTCCGCCGCCCACCCAGCCGGTTCCGGTCCGTCCACCTGCCTGACCCCGGCACCGACGGTCGACTACACGCCGATCCACTGCTACACGCCGGCCCAGATCGACGCCGCCTACGGGATCGACCAGGTCCACGCGCAGGGACTGAAGGGCCAGGGCCGGACCATCGTGGCGGTGGACGCCTACGGCTCACCCACCGCCACCAATGACATCGACCACTTCGCCAGCGCGTTCGGGCTGCCCAAGCCCGACTTCAGCGAGGTCTACCCGCTGGGCCGGCCCGACTACAGCAACGCCCAGGCCAACAGCAACGGCCTGTCGGGACCGGCCGCCGCGGCCGGCTGGGCCGGCGAGGCCACGCTGGACATCGAGTGGGCCGACGCCGTCGCCCCCGACGCCCACATCGTCCTCCTTGCCACACCCCCGGCCGAGACGGAGGGAGTGCAGGGGATCCCCAACATGATGAAGGCCATCCAGTGGGCCATCAGCACCTACCCGTCGGGCACCGTCTTCTCGATGTCGTTCGGGGCCGACGAGTCCTCCTTCGGAGGTGGCTCCGCGGCCAGCCAGTTCGCCACGTTCGACCAGACCTTCCAGGCCGGGATCGCCAAGGGCGACACCTTCTTCTCCTCGGCCGGCGACAGCGGGACCACCGGGACCATGAAGCAGCACAAAGAGACAGCGACCTCGCCCAACCCGGCGGTCAGCTACCCGAATGACTCCCCCTACGTCACCTCGGTCGGCGGCACCCAGCTGCAGTACGGATGGACGTGGGATCCCACCTCCGACACCGCGTTCACGCCGTCAGGTGGCTTCAACCCCCAGTACTTCAACTCCACCAGTTCCGGCAACAGCGAGGCCGTTTGGAACGAGAGCTGGCTTCCGGCGGCCTCCGGAGGCGGGGCCAGCACCGTGTATCCCCGCCCCAGCTGGCAGAAGGGCGTGCTGCCGGCCATGGGGAACCACCGGCTGGTCCCCGACATCGCCTGGAACGCCGCCGTGAATGGGGGCGTTCTGGTCTACGAAACCTACCCGCCGGCCTGGACCGGCTACGCCGGGTACCCGGCCTGGCAGCCTGTCGGCGGAACCTCCGCGGCATCGCCGCAGGCCGCCGCCCTCACCGCCCTCGCCGACCAGGCCCGGATTGACGCTGGTGAGCAGCCCATCGGCTGGCTGAACCCGCTCCTCTATACCGACCCCGCCCTCGGGCCGTCGGCCACCAGCGGGTTCGCCGGATCCGGTGCGTTCCGCGACATCGTCGCCCACCGGTACGGGACCGTCCCGGCCGGGGACCTCAACGGCAACCAGCTGTGGCAGGTCAACAGCGACGGCTCGGTGTCGCCCGGTCCGGTTCCCGGTGAGGCGACCACTCCTGGCTACAACCTGACCACCGGCTGGGGCACCCCCCGTGCCCCTGGCTACGTGGCCGCCCTCACCTCCGCTCCTTAGCCGCGTGAGCCGTCCCCGGTCCCGGACCGCCCCATCGGGTGGCCGGGACCGGGGGCTCACGGCCGGGCCGACTAGGGTCACCGGAGAAGCGATGGCTTGAGGGAGGGGTCCAGGCAAGTGCCGGAAATCCTGGTTGATCGGGCTGAGGGTGTCGTGACGGTGACGCTGAACCGGCCGGAGCGCAAGAACGCCGTCCCCGCATGGCTGTGGCAGCAGCTTCACGCCGTCTTCTCGGAGATCAGCCGTAGGCCCGACGACCGGGTGATGGTGCTCACCGGGGCCGGTGGGGACTTCTGCTCCGGCGCCGACCTGGGGGGCGGCGACGCATCGGGCTCGCACCCGCTCAGCTCGATGCACGACGTGGCGGATGCCGCCCTGACCCTGCACCGGATGCCCAAGCCCACCATCGCCCGGGTGGACGGGGTGGCCGTCGGGGCCGGTATGAACCTGGCCCTGGCCTGCGATCTGGTCATCGCCACCGACCGGGCCCGCTTCTCCCAGATCTTCAGGCGGCGGGCTCTCAGCGTCGACTGCGGCGGGTCGTGGCTGCTGCCCCGCCTCGTCGGGATGCAGAAGGCCAAGGAGCTGGTGCTGCTCGGCGACATGCTCTCCGCCGCGGACGCCGCCGGTATGGGACTGGTCAACCGGATCGTGTCCCCGGACGAACTGGACGAGGCGGTCGGTTCGTGGGCCAGGCGCCTGGCCGACGGTCCGCGCCTGGCCCTGTCCATGTCCAAGGCCCTTCTCAACAAGAGCTTCGAGACATCCATGGACCAGGCCCTGGAGGCGGAGTCCCAGGCTCAGGCCGTGAACCTCACCGGGCCCGACGTCGAGGAGGCCTTCAAGGCCTTTCTGGAGAAGAGGGAACCGAAGTTCGCTCGAGCCGGGGGCCCGGCCCCACCCCCGCCGGTCACACCCCCGCTGCGGCGTTGAGGACGTTGAGGTGCTCGGTCGCCTCCACGTACTCGTTAACCCACCGCTCGATGACCGCCGCGGTCCTCTCCACTTTTTCGAACTGTCCCACGACCTGGCCGACCGGGTTGAAGGCCACGTCCACCGTCTGGTCGGGCCAGCGGTGGGTAGCCGAGACGGCCATCCCCGACACCATGTACTGCAGGGGCATGCCGAGCGGTGCCGGGTTGCCGGGGGCCTCCCAGGCGTCAGTCCAGTCGTTCTTCAGCATCCGGCACGGCTTGCCGGTGAAAGAACGGCTTCGCACCGTGTCGCGCGAACCGGCCTTGATGTAGGCGGCCTGCTGCACCGGCGTGTTCGCCGCCTCCTCCACCATGAGCCACTGCGAGCCCGACCACGCCCCCTGGCAGCCGAGCGCCAGGGCCGCCGCTATCTGGCCGCCGCTGCCGATACCCCCGGCGGCGAGCACCGGGCGGGGGGAGACCGCCTTGACCACCTGGGGCCACAGCACGATGGAGCCCACCTCGCCGCAGTGCCCGCCGCCCTCGCCGCCCTGCGCCACGATGATGTCCACCCCGGCGTCGGCGTGCTTGGTCGCCTGGTAGGGGGAGCCGCACAGCGCCGCCACCTTGCGGCCGGCGTCGTGGATGTGGTCGATCATGTCCGCCGGCGGGGTGCCGAGGGCGTTGGCTATGAGCGCCACCTTGGGGTGGCGCAGGGCGATCTCCACCTGGGGGGTGGCGGTGGCCTCGGTCCAGCCGAGCAACTGGAGGGAGTTGTCCTCGCCCGGTCCCGGAAGCGGCACGCCGTGGTCGATCAGCAGCTTGCGGGCGAAGTCCAGGTGCCCCTGGGGCACCATGGAGCGAAGCATTTCCGCCAGCTGGTCGGCTGACACGTCGGCGTCCATCCCCTCGTACTTGTTGGGGATGACTATGTCCACGCCGTAGGGGTGTTCGCCGATGTGTTCGTCGATCCAGTTCAGCTCGACCTCGAGCTCCTCCGGGGTGAAGCCGACGGCGCCGAGCACGCCGAAGCCGCCGGCCCGGCTCACCGCCACCACCACGTCGCGGCAGTGGGTGAAGGCGAAGATCGGGAACTCGATGCCGAGCTCGTCGCAGATGGGGGTGCGCATCTTCTGTTGCTCCTTGTCAGCCGCGGGGGGCGGTCGGGGTGAAGCGGACGGGCATGGACTTGATGCCGTTGACGAAGTCCGATTTCAGGCGGACGGGCTCACCCGCCAGTTCCATGTCGGGCAGGCGTTCCACGATCTGGCGCATGGTCGCTCTGATCTCGGCCCGGGCCAGGCTGGCCCCCAGGCAGAAGTGCACCCCTCCGCCGCCGAAGGTGACATGGTCGTTCGGGGTACGGGCGATGTCGAAGGTGTGCGGGTCGGCGAAGACCTCCTCGTCCCGGTTGGCCGAGGCGTAGTACAGGACCACCTTGTCGCCCTGCTTGATAGGCACCCCCCGCACCTCGGTGTCCCGGGTGGCGGTGCGGCGGAAGTTGTGGATGGAGCTGCCCCAGCGCAGCATCTCCTCCACCGCGGTGTCCCAGAGGGACGGGTCCCGGCGCAGCCGTTCCGCCTGGTCGGGATGGTCCATGAGGGCCAGGAGGGAGTGGTTTATGAGGTTGCGGGTGGTCTCGTTGCCGGCGACGATCAGGGTGACGAAGAACAGGTTGAGCTCGGCGTCGGTGAGCCTCTCGCCGTCGATCTCGGCCTGCACCAGGGCTGTCATGATGTCGTCGCGGGGATGGGCCCGGCGGTCGGCGGCCACCTGGTCGCAGAGCATGTAGACCTCCATGGCCGCCGCCTCCGGGCCGCCTTCGCCCTGCTGGTAGTCGGGGTCGTTGCGGCCGCCCACCAGCCGGTTGGAGGTTTCGTACATCTGGCCCCACAGGTCCTTCTCCAGGCCGATCATCTCGCAGATCATCTGGACCGGGACCTGGCCGGCGATCTCCTCCACGAACTCGACCTGGCCCCGGTCGCACACGTCGTCGATG
>JAKAXG010000058.1:5460-11895 GCA_021827225.1 Actinomycetes bacterium
TTCCGATCTCGCTCTATGTCCTCGATGAGCATCCGGATCATCCGGGGGGTGAAGCCCTTCGACACCAGCCGGCGGTAGCGCTCGTGCTTGGGCGGGTCCATGTTGAGGATGGTCAGGCGCAGGCTGGCCAGCACCTCCTCCTCGGCGGTCGGGATGAACGTGGCCCCCAGCTCCGAGGAGAAGGTCCGCCAGTCGTGGCTGCACCTCTTGACGTCGGCGTGCTTGGTGAGCGCCCAGAAGCCCGGGCCCCCGTCGTGCTCGGGATGCCAGTAGACCGGGGCTTCGCGCCGCAGCCGGTCGAACTGGTCGTGGGGGACCCTCTCGCCCCAGGTCTCGGCCAGCAGGTCGATGCCCTGCAGGCTCTCGTGCTCGATCGTGGTCAAGGTAGCTCCCCCTGTGTTCGGGTGCGGGTGGATGGTCGGGTGTCCGGAGGTCGGCCGCCGATGACGACGCTCCGGAGGGCGTCGATGGCGAACTCGTCGGTGACGGCGGCGGGGTCGATCCGCCTCATCATCTCCAGGCCGAGCAGGAGCCCGATCACGGCCGGTCCCACGGACCCGCCGGGGGCGGCCCACGCCTCGTCCACCCCGGCCCACGCCGCCTGGTAGCGGCGGGCCAGGCGTTCCCGTGCCGGCTCGTTGCGCGCCGCGTAGCTCCACAGCTCGTGCTCGAGGGCGATCCACCGGCCGTCGCCGGTGACCGGACGGGACACGTTGCGCCACAGCGCGGCCATCTGTTCCTCGATGGAGCGGGCCGCCGCCAGCTCGGCGCCGATCACCGCGGTCACGTCATCGACCCAGCCTTCGAGGAGGGCGAAGAGCAGGCCGTCCTTGCCTCCGAAGTGGTCGTACACGGCCCCGGAGGTGCGCCCCGCCGCCTCTGCGATGGCGTCGACCGAGGCACCCTCGATGCCCCGGGCCGCGAACAGTTCGGCGGCGGCGTCCAGCAGCGCCCGGCGGGTCTGGGCTCGTCGCTCCAGCTGGGTGGCCACGGCAAATTATATTGGCATCGTTATGTAACTTTTGTCAAGCCCACGGAAGAGAGAGGTACCCTGGGGGGTATGGGATGCTGCGGATGGCGACCCCACGACGACAAGCCGCCATGGCCGACGCCCGGGGCGCTGGTACGCCCCTCCACCCCGGAGCTGTCAGGCCCCGGATCCGTCCCCGATACCGGTGACCTGCACGTCGACGGGGATGCCGGCGCGGACACTGGCGGTGACGACACAGAAGTCCTCGAATAGGTTCAGGCAGCGCTGCATCCGGGGCCGGTCGGCCTCGTCCACGTCCATCTCGATGGTCACGCTCAGGCCGGGTATGCGCAGCCGTCCCTTGTCGTTGCGGTCCGTGGAGCCCGTCACCACCGTGTGGACACCGTTGACCTGGATGTGGGCCCGCTCGAGGCAGTAGAGGGCGCTGGCGCTCAGACAGTGACCGACCGCGGCGGCGAGCACCCGGGAGGCGTTGGGCCCGCTGGCCTCACCGAGGGGAGGAGGCTCGTCGATGATCCAGGGTTCCACCCCGCTGACACCGAAGTCCGCGCTGAAGCGGTAGCGCTCCTGCTGATCGAGCCGTACCTCGAATCCCGATGGGGCGTCTGTTTCTGCCATGGATGCACTCTTCCTCCCTCCCTGTCACGCGGGGGAGGGCCGAAGGTCCCTGCCGGAGCTTTCAGTGGGCGGCCCCGGCGTGGGCGGCGCCGGAGACGAAGTCCTTCGTGCGGATGAGGGCGAAGGCGGCCACGCCGCTGGCCAGGGCCAGGACGGCGGCGACCAGGAGGATCTCGTTCAGGGCCGAGCTGAACGCTCCCCGGGCCACGTGGGCGAGCGTCGCCCGCTGGGCGGCCGGCACGCTGTTGAAGAGCTGGCCGACCTCGCCGTTCTGCAGGCCCGAGACGATGGTCGCGCTGTGGCCGGCCAGAGCGGTCCCGGTGGCCAGGCTGATGACCGAGCTGGTCAGGCGGCTGCTGAACAGGGTTCCGAGCAGGGCGATCCCGGTCGAGATGCCGACCTGGCGGAAGGTGGAGTTGATGCCGGAGGCCATGCCCGACTGCTGCGGTGGCACCACGCCGACCGCGGTCGAGGCCAGAGGGGGGTTGATGAACCCGACCCCGATACCGCCCAGGACCATGCCGGCGATCAGGTGGGTCCAGCCGGACGAGGCGTGCAGGCCCCGCATCAGCAGGAGCCCGACCCCGACGGCTATCAGCCCCGGACCGATCAGCGCCCGGATCGGGACGTGGGCGGTGAGCCGCCCGGCCAGCCCGCTGACCGCCAGTATCCCGCCGGAGAGGACCAGCAGCCGCAGGCCGGTCTGTAGGGCGCTGTAGCCGAGGACGTCCTGGAGGTAGATGGTCAGGTACAGCAGCACGGAGAAGATGCTGACCGAGACGCCGAACGCGGCGATGGCGCCACCGGTGAAGGTCGGTAGCCGGAACAGCTCGAGGTCGAACATCGGGTGGGGAACCCTGGCCTCGGCTACCACGAAGCCGACCAGGAGCACGGCGGCGACGGCGAACGACAGGTCCACCCCGGTGGAGGTGAAGCTCGACTGGCTGGACTCGATCAGGGCGTAGATCAGGGCCACCAGCCCGCCGGTGAACAGCACGAAGCCGGCCCAGTCCGGGCGGCGGGCGTGCTCGTTGCGCGATTCGGCGACCTTCTTGAAGGTGATGGCCAGGGCCACGACCCCGATCGGCAGGTTGACGAAGAAGATCCACCGCCACGACAGCCCGGTCACCAGAGCGCCCCCCACGATGGGGCCGATGGCCACCGCCACCCCGGTGATGGCACCCCATATGCCGAAGGCCATTCCCCGCTCCCTGCCCTGGAAGGCGGTGGCCAGCAGGGCCAGCGACACCGCGAACATGGTGGCGCCCCCGATGCCCTGCAGGGCCCGGGACAGTTCGAGCATGACGGGGGACTGGGCCGCGCCGCACAGGCCCGAGGCCCCCGTGAAGGCCACCAGCCCGGCCATGTACATCTTGCGGCGACCGTACATGTCGGCCAGCGAACCGGACGTGAGGAGGAACGCCGCCAGGGTGAGGGCGTAGGCGTCCACCACCCACTGCAGGTCGGCGAACGTCGAGTGCAGGGCCGACTGGATGGCCGGCAGGGCCACGTTGACGATCGTGATGTCCAGCAGCAGCATGAACGTCCCGAGGCACACCGCGGCCAGCGTCCACCACTTGGTGTCGGCGGGAGTGAGGTCCTTCCGCTCGGGGCCGGCCTCAGCGGTGGTCTGGTCGATCGCCATGGCGACCAACCTACCCGGGGCGGCTTTCTCCTGAAGCAGGCGGTCGGCGGCCCGCGGGCCGCCCACCCTGGGGCCCCGCTACTGCCGGCGGAAGATCCGGCTGAGGAAGGACCCGGAGCGCTCGGCCCTCGGATGCCCGGGGCACCGCTGGGAGGCCGGCACCCCGGCCAGCACCATGTCCACGTGCTGACCGCAGCCAGCCCAGGTCTTCTTCCCGCACGTCCGGCAGGTAACGGCACGACACACTACGCATCACCCTTTCTAGGTCACCCGATCATATACCCCTGGGGGTGTATTCGAACGGGCGGGTTCAGGTCTGCGCCCGGAGCCGGTAGAGGTCCTCGCCGGCTTCGGGGACCACCAGGGTGGAGGGGCGGGCCGACCATTCCCCGATGTCCACCCTGGCGGGGTCGAGGTAGTCCAGGTTCACCGCCCGCACCACCTCTTCGGGTATGCCGGTCGCCAGCGTCACCCGCACCCGGGGCCGCTCCCCCCGGACCGGGTCGTAGGTTCCCGCCCCCCGCAGGTGCGTCGAGTGGGCCAGCTCCCCCCACGGGCGGTCCCGGTAGCGGTCCCACTGCTTCACGAAGTAGTCACGGCAGTGGTAGCCGATCTCCTTGATGCCGGGATGGGTGACGCTGATCTCGGTCAGGTGGGGGGCGTAGATGACGACCTCACCACCGTCGGCGACGACCGGTTCGACCTTGTAGAAGCCCTTGGCCCCGGTCCACAGATCGGCGTAGCGGGTCGGCAGCACCGACAGGACCCGCTCGACCGGGGACTCCAGGTACCGGATGTGGGTCCGGGCCGACACCCGGGCCGCTACCGCCCACGCCTCCTCGGGCCGGCCGAGGGCGGCGTGGTGCAGGCCGCCGCCGGCCGCCGTCACCACGCAGAGGGCCAGTCGCTGCCCCGGCACCATCGCCGCCGCCTCGTCGATCAGCGCCCTCACCGGGGTCCGGCCCGGGGTGCCGATGATCTCGGCGCTGGTGATCAGGGCCCCCAGCCAGTGGGAAACGTCGATCATCTCGGGTCCGGAGACGCCGGGGAAGAGGTACTTGTTGCCGCCGGAGAATCCCACCACCTCGTGGGGGAACACCGGCCCGACGATCAGCGTGGTGTCGTGCTCGACGACGGCGCGGTTCACCCGCACCGTCACCTCCTGGGCCAGCCGTCCCTCCGACAGCTGCGCGACCCTCTCCGCCCCGATCCGTCCGATCGTCACCAGCGCCGCCGGGTCCCACCACTCGTGGTTGCCGACCGTCAGGCCGGGATAGCGGTCCGCCAGCCGGCCCGGGCGGAAACCCAGGTGGGAGGCCAGCGCCTCCTCACCCATGGGCTGGTGGGTGCCGAGAGCGACGATGACGCTGAGCCGTTCAACCCGCCGGTGCAGGGCCTGGTGCACGGCGGCCAGGAGCGTCGGCAGGGGGCAGGTCCGGGTGGCGTCGGGTACCAGCACGCACACGCTGCGGCCCCGCAGCGCTGCCGCGTCGAGCGCCTCCAGCACGAAGTCCCGGACCTGGCCGTCGGTGAGGACGGCCTCCGGCCCACCTGTCTGGGGTACCGCTCCGCCCGGACTCGCCATATCGCTCGCCTCCGCCTCCCTCGCTGACCAGGAAGGTCCGTTCCCGGACCCGGGCACCGGCCGGCCGGTTGCCTTTGCGGCCCCACCCCGGCCCGCCAATCATAGGGACATGGACGAGCTGGACCGCCGCCTGCAACTGCACCCCGACCGCCTCCTCCCGGTCGAGCCGGCACAGCGGGAGGTGGCCCGGCGCATATACCGGGAGGTGCGCGACCTGCCCATCGTCTCGCCCCACGGGCACGTCGATCCGAGCCTGCTGCTGGAGGACCTCCCCTTCCGGGATCCGGTCTCCCTGCTGATCACCCCGGACCACTACGTGACCCGCCTCCTCCACGCCGACGGCGTCGGCCTGGAGCAGCTGGGGGTCGGCCAGGGACCGCTGCCCGAGGCGGCCGCCCGGCAGGCCTGGCGCCTGTTCTGCGAGCGGTGGCCGCTGTTCCGGGGGACGCCGGTCCGGGCCTGGATGGAGGCGGAACTGTCGCAGATATTCGGCCTGGATCTGGCCCCCTCCGCCCGGAACGCCGACGGGCTGTTCGACGCCCTGTCCGCCCGGCTGGAGCGGCCGGAGTTCCGCCCCCGGGCACTCTACGAGCGCTTCGCCATCTCGGTGCTGGCCACCACCAACGACCCCTGCGACGACCTGGCGGCCATCTCGGGCCTGGCCGCCGACCCGGCCTGGTCGGGCCGGGTGGTCCCGGCGTTCCGCCCCGACCGCTACCTGGAAGCCGGTCAGCCGGGGTGGGTGGGCCTGACCGACCGCCTGGCCGAGGCCGCGGGGGTCGATACCGGCAGTTACGAGGGCTACGTGCAGGCCCTGGAGCAGCGCCGCCGGTTCTTCATCGTCCACGGCGCCACCTCGGCCGATCACAGCCACGCCGACGTCGGGACCCTGTCCCTGTCGCCGGCCGAGGCCGCCCGGATCTACCGGGCCGCCCGGTCCGGGCAGGCCGGCCCGGCGGAGACGGTGGCCTTCCGCCGGCACATGCTGGGGGAGATGGCCCGCATGTCCTGCGACGACGGCCTGGTCATGACCCTGCACCCCGGGGTGCGCCGGAGCCACCATGGGCCCACCGCCGCCCGCTTCGGTGGCGACACCGGCCACGACATCCCCCTCCGGGTGGAGTTCACCGACCCGCTGCGGCCCCTGCTGGAGCGCTACGGTACCCATCCGGGTTTCCAGCTGGTGCTGTTCACCGTGGACGAGACCGTCTGGTCCCGGGAGCTGGCGCCGCTGGCCGGCTTCTACCCGTCGGTGTTCATCGGGGTGCCGTGGTGGTTCCTCGACGCCCCTGACGCCATCCGCCGCTTCCACGCCGCGGTCACCGAGACCGCCGGGTTCTCGCGCCTGTCGGGTTTCGTCGACGACACCCGGGCCTTCTGCTCGATACCGGCCCGCCACGACATGTCGCGCCGGGTGGACGCCGGGGTCCTGGCCCGGCTGGTCTGCGAGCACCGCCTGGCCGAGGAGGAAGCGGTGGACACCGCCATCGGCCTGGTGTCACGGCAGCCGTACCGGGTGTTCAAGCTGTGACCGCCCGGCCGCTGACCCGCGGCGGCGGAGGAGGCCGGCCCGCCGGGCCGGTCCGGCTGGTGCAC
>JAKAXG010000059.1 GCA_021827225.1 Actinomycetes bacterium
CGGCGCCGGCTGCCCGGTCACCGGCCGGGTCTTCTACAGCTTCGGCGGCGTCATCGCCCCGATGGCCGGCTGGGCCAAGCAACCGGAGATGGCCCGACCGGACCGCTGGACCATCGCCGACATCGAGGAGCAGCTGCCGCCTCTCCTCTGAGCTAGGGGGCGCCCCCGCCGGCGACCGGGCAACCGGGGCGGTGGGCGTCCGGCCGGTCCACCAGCGCCCCGCACTCGGCGCAGACGAGCGGGGCCAGGCAGGCCGCCTCGCCGCCCTCGTCCGCCGCCGGCGGGGGGACCCGGTAGAAGTCGATGCGGAAGCTCACCTCTTCCTCGTCGAACTCGACGTGATGGGTCATCGCCGGCGGGATCGCCTGCGACGATCCGGCCTCCAGGTCCACCCGGTCCCCGATGGACCAGCCGTCGGCGCCGGGCACGAAGATCAGCCGGCCGGCGGTGACCCGCAGGCGCCCCCACGTGCCGGCGCCCAGGCGGTGGTCCCGCCGCAGCCCGGCGGGTGCCGACGTCGGGTCCCACTCGGCGCTGGAGCGGACGAACTCGAGGCCCTCCGGCATCTCCGCCCGGTCGCACAGCGGGCACTCGAGCGGGGCGCCCAGACGGGACCGGCGGCCCTCCTCCTCCACGGCCCACGGGCGCAGCTGGAACGGCGGCCGGTGCCGGACGTGCTGGGTGTGCCCGCAGTCGAGGTGGGCGACCCAGTCCCCCTCGTCGTCGCGGTGGAATCCGACCATGGCGCGCTCCACCCCGCCCACCGTAGCCACCCCCGGCGGAACCGGTCCCTCCTCGTCACCGGTCGCTTCCCCGCTGGGGCGCGCCCGAAAGAGCGGAAATAGGGGGTGCGGGGGTGGATGTCGTTGACTTTGTGGGGCGTTGGGCCATACAGTGGAGCGAAGTGGCGCGAAGGGGAGGGGCCCTGAGGCCACGAGGACGGAGTTAGGTGGCAAGTGGCGACGAGGTTCGTTGGGAGGTACGAGCACTCCCTGGACGGCAAGGGCCGGGTGATACTCCCGGCTCGCTTCCGTTCGAGCTTCGACACCCTCGCGCTGGTCTCGAAGTACAACGAGCGCTGCCTGGCCATCTGGACCCCCGAGGCGTTCGACCGGAAGGCCGAGGAGATGGCCCTGCTGATGGACGGCTCACCCGAGGAGCGGGCCCGGGCCCGGGCGTGGTCCATGGGCTCGGCCGAAGTGGATCTCGACCGTCAGGGCCGGGTGGCGCTCCCGCAGTATCTCCGGGAGTTCGCCCAGCTGAGCGAGGGCAGCACCGTGCTGGTGCACGGCGCCCTCACCCACATCGAACTGTGGAACCCGCAGGTCTGGGAGGCGCACGGCGCAGCCGGCGACGCGTCTCTGAGCGGCGGGTCCGAGTCTTTGCCGCCGGCTCCGGCCGGCGGCCCGCCAACCTCCAGCGAAGGAGTGTGAGCTCCGACGCGTCCCACCTCCGGCTCATGCGCAGCCCTTCGACCGACAGGGTGGAAGTCCCCTTCTCCGCCCGCTTCCACTCCGCCGAATCGGGGAGACATCCCGACGGCACGCCGGTCGAGGGGCTGCGGATGGTCCGGGGTCGGAGGTCGGCCCGCACGGTCGGCCGCGAGGTTCGTGACATGACGGGGGCTGCAGGGGACCGGCCCTTCGAGCACCGGCCGGTGATGCTCGACGAGGTGGTGGAGCTGCTGTCCGTCGCCCCGCCGGGCGTGTATCTGGACGCCACCCTCGGCGGGGCCGGCCATGCCGTGGCCCTGCTGGAGGCCGCCCCCCAGCTGCGGCTGGTCGGCCTCGACCAGGATCCCGCCGCTGAAGCGGCGGCCAGGACCGCCCTCGCCCGCTTCGGGGGGCGGGCGACGGTGGTCCGCACCCGCTTCGACCGCCTGGGCCGGGTTCTCGACGATATGGAGGTCGGCGGGGTGTCGGCCGCCCTGTTCGACCTCGGCGTCAGCTCACCGCAGCTCGACCGGGTCGAGCGGGGTTTCAGCTACCGCGCCGAGGCGCCTCTCGACATGCGGATGGACCCGTCGGGGCCGGTGAGCGCCGCCGATGTGGTCAACCGCTGGTCCGAGCGGGACCTGGCCAGGCTGTTCCGGGAGCACGGCGAAACCCGCTTCGCCAGCCGCATCGCCCGGTCGGTGGTGGCCCACCGACCGATCACCACGACCACGGAGCTGGCCGAGGTGGTGCGCGCCGCCATCCCGGCTGCCGCCCGCCGGACCGGGGGGCATCCGGCCCGGCGCGTCTTCCAGGCCGTCAGGGTGGCGGTCAACGAGGAACTGGCCATCCTGCCCGCCGCCCTGGACGAGGTGCTGAGCAGGCTGTCGCCGGGCGGGAGGCTGGCCGTGCTGGCGTACCACTCGGGCGAGGACCGCATCGTGAAGGAGCGCTTCCGCCACGCTGCTACCGGAGGTTGCATCTGCCCGCCGGGGCTTCCCTGCGTCTGCGGGGCCCGGCCGACGGTCCGGCTCCTGACCAGAGGGGCCCGTCGCCCCGGCCCGGCGGAGATCGAGGCCAACCGCCGGGCGGAGAGCGCCCGGCTGCGCGCCGTGGAGGCACTGACGAACGGGGGAGAGCACACAGAAGGGGTCATCGGATGAGGCGCGAGACCGGCCAGCGGGACGGGCGGACCGGCGGCGGGGTGCCGCGCCGGCTGACGCCCTCGGAGAGCAGAGCCCGGGCTGCGGCCCGGTTGACCGGCGCGCCGTCCGGCGCCGACACCGTGCGGCGCCGGACGTCCGAAGCCGCCCGGGCGGCGGACCGGGCGTCGCTCGACCGTCCTGACAGCCGGCCGGCCCGGCGGACGGCCCCGCAGCCGGGGGAGAGGCGGGCGGCCGAGAGCCGCTCGGCGCGCCGCCAGCCGGCGGAGCAGCGGTCACCGGAGAGCCGGTCGCCGCGACCGCCCAGCCGGGCCCGGGCCATCGCCGATCCCTCGGCCATGGCCGGGATCTTCAGTTCCGGATCGGCCGGGCTGGCCGCCGCGCCCGCCCAGCCGGCCCCCCAGGAGCAGCCCCGGCCGCGCCACCTCAAGGTCGTTGAGCCGGGCACGCTCAGCCCCCGCCAGCGCCGGCGCCGGGCCCGGGCCGCGCTGATGGCGGTCATCGCCGCCGGCTCGTTCATCGCGTTCGCGCTCGTGTACCTGCACGTCGTGCTGGCCCAGCGCCAGTTCCACATCGACCGGCTGAACAGCGACGTCGCCAAGGCCCAGACCTCCTACCAGAACTTGCGACTCCAGGTCGCGCAGCTGGGCTCCCCCCAGCAGATCATCTCCACCGCGGAGGGCCGCCTGGGCATGGTCCAACCGCAGAAGGTGATGTACCTCACGCCGCCGGCAGGCACCGCCGCCACCGGCCAGACGGCTTCCCCGGCTCCCGGCGCCTCCTCGACCGCACCGGCGCCGGCCGGCAACGCCGACTGGCCCCTGATCAAATCGCAGCTGGCAGGCGCACCGTGACCTCACGGCCCTCTGGCGGGGGCCGGCACAACGGCGGCCGCTACAAGCCGGTTCACCGGGCGGCCCGTCGCGGGCTGGGGGCCGCCGGCCGGTCCCGGGCGTTCAAGATGCTGCTGCTGGTGGCCGTGGTGTTCGCCGTCATCTGCGCCAAGCTGGTGGCCATCCAGGGGTTCGACTCGGCCAGGTACCTGGCGGCCGGCGGCTCGGAATGGGAGCAGACCGTCACCCTCCCCGGGGAGCGGGGTGCCATCCTGGACCGCAACGGCTACGAGCTGGCCATGTCCGTGCCGCGGACCACGATCTACGCCGATCCCCACCAGGTGAGCGACCCCGCCGCCGAGGCCTCGGCCCTCAGCCCGATCCTCGGTGTCGCCGCCTCCACCCTCCAGCAGGAGCTGAACGAGCACACCAGCTTCGTGTACCTGGCCCGCACGCTGCCCGACGCCACCGCCGAGAAGGTGGCCGCCCTCGACCTGTCCGGGATCTACAGCCTGTCCGAGCCGAAGAGGTTCTACCCGGCCGGGCAGCTGGCGTCGCCTCTCCTGGGCCTGGTGGGCACCGACGGCAGCGGCTTGAGCGGGATGGAGTACAAGTTCAACTCCCTGCTGTCGGGGCGCTCCGGCGAGGAGGTGGAGAAGACCGACCCGTGGGGCCGCCTCCTGCCCGGCGGCGTCCAGTCCTACCAGGCTCCCGTCGCCGGCCAGGACCTGGTACTCACCATCGACGAGCCGCTCCAGTACCAGGCGGAGCAGGCCCTGGCCCAGGCGCTGGTCGCCGCCCGGGCCCACCGCGGCATTGCCCTGCTGATGGACACCCGGACGGGGGACATCCTGGCCGACGCCGAGCTGGGCATACCGCGCGACGGAGGCACCGGAACCCCGGCTGTGCCCGTCCCCATACCGGCACCGCCGGGCAGCGCCGGCCCGCAGGTGCAGCCGGTGGAGGAGCCATCGGCGACCTCCTTCACCGACGTCTACGAGCCCGGCTCGGTCAACAAGCTGATCACCATCTCGGCGGCCCTGCAGCTGGGCGTGATCCAGCCGTCCGATGACTTCACCATCCCCAACTCCTATCCGGTGGCCGACTCCGTCTTCCACGATGCCGAGCCGCATCCCACTGAGCACTGGACCGTTACCGATATCCTGGCGAACTCCTCCAACATCGGCACCATCCAGATCGCGCAGCGCCTCGGTCGAACCCACCTCATGAACTACATCAGTGACTACGGGCTCGGCGCCGTGACGGACATCGGATTCCCCGGTGAGAGCCGCGGCCTGCTGCCGACCTACTGGTCGGGCACCTCGATCGCCGACGTCCCGATCGGCCAGGGCATCGCGGTGACCGCCGTGCAGATGCTGGCCGCCTACAACACCGTCGCCAACGGAGGGGTGTACGTGCCGCCCCGGCTGGTCGATGCGACCATCGACGGGTCGGGCAGGGAGCACCGCCTGCCGATGGCCCCTCAGCACCGGGTGGTGTCGACCGCCGTGGCCAGGGAGATGACCACGATGCTCGACGAGGTGGTCCGGGTGGGTACCGGTACGGCGGCGAACCTCGATCCCTACACCGTGGCCGGCAAGACCGGGACCGGGCTGGTCCCCTCGCCCTACGGCGGTTACGAGTCCGGCCACTACGTCGCCAGCTTCGCCGGCTTCGTCCCGGCGGAGCAGCCGCAGATCACCGGCATGGTCGTGGTGGACGACACCCCGGACTTCGGGGCGGCGGCGTCCGCACCCACCTTCGCCACCATCGCCCGGGACGCCCTCGAGAAGCTGAGCATCCCGCCCATGCCGAAGGAGCCGCCCGCCGCCGGCGTGCCCCTGGCGACCAGCCAGTCGGCCACCGGAGCCGGCGAGGTCGCCGGCACGCCCCTGCCCGGCCTGTCGGCCCCGGCGCCGGCCGCCGCCGGCCGCTCATCATCCGGGCCCGGCGGCGGCTGATACCCGTGAGGCTCGACACCTTGATCGACGAGGCCGGCCTGGCGGCACGGGGCCTGCTCCGGGAGGTCCGCGGCGACCTGTCCGTAGACGTGTCCGGCGTCACCATGGACTCCCGGCGGGTCCAGCCCGGCAGCCTGTTCGCCTGCGTGCCGGGGTCGGCCGCCGACGGGCATCTCTTCGCCGGCTCGGCCGTCGCCGACGGGGCGGTCGCCCTGCTCTGCGAGCGGCCGCTGGAGATCGACGTGCCACAGATCGTGGTGGCACCGGTGCGCCGGGCGCTCGGGCCGGTGGCCGACGCCGTCTACGGCCACCCGTCCCACAAGCTGACGATCGCCGCGGTGACCGGCACCAACGGCAAGACCACCACCTGCTCGTTCCTGAAAGCCATTTTCGACGCGAATGGCTGGCCCGCCATGACCGTCGGTACCCTTACGCAGCGCCGCACCACACCCGAAGCGCCCGAGCTGCACTTGCTTCTCGCCGACTGGCAGCGGGGCGGTGGCCGGGCCGCCGCCATGGAAGTCTCTTCGCACGCCTTGGACCAGCACCGCACCGACTCCGTCCGTTTCGCCGCCGGGGTCTTCACCAACCTCAGCCCGGAGCACCTGGATTACCACGGGACCATGGAGGCCTACTTCGAGGCCAAGGCCCGGCTGTTCGAGCCCGGGCGCGTCGGCGTCGCCGTGGTCAACCGGGCCGACCCGTGGGGCCGCAAGCTGATCGAGCGCATCGGCGCCGGCCCGGACCGGCTGGAGACCTTCGCCCTCGAGGACGCCGAGAACCTGGAACTGACCCCCGCCGGTAGCCGCTTCCGCTGGGCCGGCCACGAGGTGAGCCTCCGGGTCGGCGGGGAGTTCAACGCCGCCAACGCCCTGGCCGCCGCCACCTGCGCGGCGGCCCTCGGGATCGACGCGCCGACCGTGGTGGAGGGGCTCGAGTCGGTCGAGTCGATCCCCGGCCGGTTCCAGCCGGTCGCCGCCGGCCAGCCGTTCACCGTGATCGTGGACTACGCCCACACCCCCGACGGGCTGGCCAAGGTCCTGGACACGGCCCGCCGGGTGTGCTCCGGGCGCCTGATCGTGGTGTTCGGGGCCGGAGGGGACCGCGACCGGGAGAAGCGCCCCCTGATGGGGGAGGCGACCGCCACCCGCGCCGATCTGGTGGTGGTCACCTCGGACAACCCCCGCAGCGAGGATCCCGACGCCATCATCGCCCAGATCCTCTCCGGCGCCGCCGGGAGCAGCAACGTGATCGTGGAGCCCGACCGGGCCCACGCCATCGCCACCGCGCTGGCCAACGCCCGGGAGGGCGACGTGGTGGTCATCGCCGGCAAGGGCCACGAGAAGGGCCAGGAGATCGGCGGCCGGGTGCTGCCCTTCGACGACGCAGAGGTCGCCCGAGACGCCCTCCGGCGGATCATCTCCTCCCGGCGGGAGGAGCCGTGACCGACCTGCTGCTGGCCGGGGTGGTGGCCATGGTCGTGTCGATGGTCGCCACCCCGCTGCTGATCAACTGGCTGCGCGCCCGCGGCATCGGCCAGCAGATACGCGAGGACGGGCCCGAACGCCACCTGACCAAGGCGGGCACCCCCACCATGGGGGGCCTGGCGCTGATCGGCTCGGCGGTGGTCGGCTACCTGGCCGCCCACATCGAGACGACCTTCACCGACCGGGGGATCGTCGCCATCCTGGCCGTGTGCGCCACGGCCGGGGTGGGCCTGGCCGACGACTGGATCAAGGTCAACCGCCAGCGCAGCCTGGGGCTGAACAAGCGGGCGAAGGCCGCCGGCCAGTTGATCGTGGCGCTGGCTTTCTCCATCACCGCCGTCACCTGGTTGAAGGTCGACACCCATCTGTCGTTCACCCGCTACGACTCCATCGGGATCAACCTCGGCAAGGTCGGCTGGGTCATCTTCGCCGTCGTGGTGATCGTCGGGTTCAGCAACGCCGTTAACCTGACCGACGGACTCGACGGCCTGGCCGCCGGCTCTTCCACCTTCGCCTTCGCCGCCTTCACCGTCATCGGCTTCTACCAGTTCCGCCACTTCGGCCTGTACCGCAACCCGACGCCCATCGACGAGGCGGTGATGGCCAGCGCCCTGATCGGCGGGTGCGCCGGGTTCCTCTGGTTCAACGCCGCCCCGGCGCGCATATTCATGGGCGACACCGGCTCGCTCGGGATAGGAACGGCGGTGGCCACCCTGGCCCTGCTCGAGAACGTGGACCTGCTGCTGCCCATCATCGGCGGCCTGTTCGTCCTCGAGACGATGTCGGTGATCATCCAGGTCGCCAGCTTCCGGCTGGCCCGCCGGCGGGTGTTCCGCATGGCCCCCATCCACCACCACTTCGAGCTGCTGGGCTGGCCGGAGACGACGGTGATCATCCGGTTCTGGATCCTGGCCGGGCTGTTCACCGCCCTGGCGCTCGGCGCCTTCTACGCCGACTTCCTCTCCCACGGGGGGACCGGATGAGCGGGCGCCGGGTGGCGGTCATCGGCTTCGGGGTCACCGGCCGGTCGGTGGCGTCGTACCTGCGCGGGCAGGGCGACGCGGTGGTGGTCTTCGACGACCGCGCCGACAGCGCCATGGCGGAGGCGGCCCGGGCCACGGGGGTCGAGCTGCAGCCGACCCCCGCCGACGAGGCGGCCCTGGCCGCCCTCCTCGACGGCTGCGCCATGGTCGTCCCCAGCCCGGGGGTGCCGGTCGGCCACCCCGTCTACCGGGCCGCCGCCCGATCCGGGGTGCGGGTGGTCTCGGAGATCGAGCTGGCCTCCGAGGTGGCGAACAGCCGCTCCGGCACCGAGCTGATCGCCATAACCGGGACCAACGGCAAGACCACCGTGACCACCCTGGTCACCGCCATACTCACCGAGGCCGGCCGGTCGGCGGTGGCCGGCGGCAACATCGGCCTGCCGTTGATCGACGCCGTGCGGGGCGACGCCGAGATGGTGGTGGCCGAGGTCTCCTCCTTCCAGCTGTGGTTCACCGAGCGCTTCCGCCCGGCGGTGAGCTGCTGGCTGAACCTGGCTCCCGACCACCTCGACTGGCACCCCACCCTCGACCACTACGCCGACGCCAAGGCCCGGATCTGGGCCAATCAGGGACCCGGCGACCGGGCCGTGTTCAATGCCGACGACGAAGCGGTGCGCCGCCGGGCCGAACGCATCCCCGCCGGGGTGGCCCGGGTGGCGTGGTCCACGCGGGAGGCGGCCCCTTTTTCCGTGGTGGGAGAGACGATGACCGCACCGGACGGCACCGCCATCATGGCTGTGGACGAACTGCCCCGGGCCCTCCCGCACGACGTGGCCAACTCGCTGGCCGCCGCCGCCGTCGCCATGTCGGCGGGTGCCCCGGCCGAGGCGTGCCGCGCCGCGCTGGCCCGCACCGGACCCCTCCCTCACCGGGTCGGCCTGGTCGGCACCGCCGGCGGGGTCAGCTGGTACGACGACTCCAAGGCCACCACGCCGGCCTCCGTGCTCGCCGCGGTGGCCGGCTTCGACTCGGTCGTGCTCATCGCCGGGGGCCGCAACAAGGGGCTCGACCTCGGGGTTCTGGCAGCTGCGGTGCCACCGGTGCGGGCCGCCGTCGGCATCGGCGAGGCGGCGGGCGAGGTGCTCCAAGCTCTCGGCGCCGCCGTGCCGGTGGTGACCGCAGGGGACATGGAGTCGGCGGTGGAGCTCGCCGCCGGCCTGGCCCGACCCGGCGATTCCGTGCTGCTGTCGCCGGGATGCGCCAGTTTCGACTGGTACACGTCATACGCTGCCCGGGGGGATCACTTCGCCGGGTTGGTACGCAAGAGACTGCGAGAAGGGGGAGCCCAGTGCTGACCACCGAGTACCGGCCCGCGGAGACGACGGCGCCGACGGGACGCCCGAAACGCCCCGCCCACCGCAGCGCGTCGGCCAAGGGCGGTTCGTTCTGGCTGCTGATCACCCTGGTGGCGATCCTGTGCCTCATGGGCGTGGTCATGGTGCTGTCCGCGTCCTCGATCGTCAGCCTGCAGAGCTACGGCTCGCCGTGGCACTTCTTCGTCCGCCAGTGGATCTGGCTGGCGATCGGCTGCGGGGGCTTCGTCGTGGCCCTGCGCCTCGACCACCAGGTGTGGCGCCGGCCCGCCCGGATCGGCATGTTCGTCACGGCCCTGCTCCTCTTCGCCGTGCTGGTGCCCGGTGTGGGCGTGCGGGCCAACGGGGCGTCGCGCTGGATCGGGACGTCATCGGTGCAGATCCAGCCGTCCGAGCTGGCCAAGCTGGCGCTCATCATCTTCTCCGCCGACGTGCTCGACCGGCGCTGGGGCAAGGGGGACTGGAAGTACCAGGCGGCACCGGTGCTGGCCGTGCTCGGGATCCTGGTGGCCCTGGTGATGGCGCAGCCGGACATGGGCACCTCGCTCGTGCTGGTGATCATCGCCGCCGCCATGCTCTTCACCGCCTCCCTGCCCGGCCGGGTCCTGGCCGGCATGGGCGGATTCGGGGTCATGGGCGCCTACCTGCTGGCCAAGGCGGCGCCGTACCGCTGGAAGCGGATGACCGCCTTCCTGCACCCCTTCGCCGACGCCCGCAACACCGGCTACCAGTCGGTGCAGGCCCTGCTCGCCCTCAGTCACGGGCACGTGCTGGGCGACGGCATCGGGTCCAGCATCGCCAGCTACGGCTACCTGCCCAACGCCCAGACCGACTTCATCTTCGCCGTCATCGGCGAGGAGACCGGCCTGGTCGGCGGGTTCTTCATCAGCGCCCTGTTCGTCATGTTCACCCTCGTGGGCGTCCGGGTGGCGTGCCGGGCCCCCTCCCGCTTCGCCGCCCTCACGGCCGCCGGGATCACCGCCTGGCTGGTCGGGCAGGCGGTCATCAACATCGGCGCGGTGGTCGGGCTCCTGCCCGTCACCGGGGTGCCCCTGCCGTTCGTGTCCTTCGGCGGCTCGGCTCTCGTCATCGCCCTGTTCGGCACCGGGATCCTCGCCAACATCGCCAAGCAGTCGTGACCGGCCGGCAGCCGACGGGCACCTGGGCGGTCATCGCCGGCGGCGGTACCGGCGGGCACGTGGTGCCGGCGATCGCCATCGGCCAGGCGCTCACCGGCCGGGGGCACCCGGCCGGCACCATCCGCTTCGTCGGCTCCGAACGCGGGCTCGAGGCCCGGATGGTCCCCGCCGCCGGGTTCGAGGTCGTTCTCCTCCCCGGGCGGGGCATCGCCCGGCGCCTCACCAAGGACAACATCGGCGCCGCCGTGGGGCTCCTGCGGGCGTTCGGCCGGGCGCTGGTGCTGATGCGCAGGTTGCGACCGGCCGTCACCGTGGCCGTCGGCGGCTACGCCAGCGCGGCGGCGGCCCTCGCCGCGGTGGTGTGGCGGGTCCCGCTGGTGGTGGCGGAGCAGAACGCCGTGCCCGGCCTGGCCAACCGGCTGGCCGGTCGCTTCGCCCGGGCCAGCGCCGTGTCGTTCGAGGGCACCCCCCTGCCGCGGGCGGTGGTGACGGGCAACCCGGTTCGCCCGGAGATCGTCATGGCCGACACGTCCCCGGCCGGCCGGGCCGCCGCCAGGGCCGCCCTGGGGCTGCCCGCCGGCGCCGTGGTGGTGGCGGTGGCGGGAGGGTCCCTCGGGGCCCGGCGCATCAACGCCGCCGTGGTGGAGCTGGCCCGGCGCTGGGCCGGGCGGGGCGGCATATGCATCCGTCACGTCGTGGGCCGCCGCGACTACCCCGACATCGCCCGGCAGCGGCCCGCCCCGGTCGAGGGCGGCCTCGACTACGTCCAGATCGAGTTCGAGGACCGCATGGACCTGCTGCTGACCGCCGCCGACGTGGCGGTGCAGCGGGCCGGCGCCAGCACCGTGGCCGAGCTCGCGGTCATCGGTCTGCCGTCGATCCTCGTTCCCCTGCCGGGGGCGCCGGGAGACCACCAGACCCAGAACGCCCGCCGCCTGGCCGACGCCGGCGCCGCCGTGCTCGTTCCCGACGCCGAGCTGGACGCCGACCGCCTGGAAGCGGAGCTCGACCGGCTGGTGGAGGACCCCGCCGACCGCCAGCGCATGGCCGACGCCGCCCGGCTCCTCGGCCGCCCCGACGCCGCCGAGCGGGTCGCCACCCTGGTGGAGCAGCATGCCCGGCACTGACCCGCGGGCCGGGCTCCCGGACCTGGCCGGCACCCGGCGGGTGCACGTGATCGGCGCGGGGGGCGCCGGCATGAGCGCCATCGCCACCGTGCTGCTGGCCATGGGCCACCACGTCACCGGGAGCGACGCCGCCGACTCCAAGGCGCTGCGCCGGCTGGCCGACCTCGGGGCCACCGTGGCCGTCGGTCACGCCCCCGAGCTGCTCGCCGGCGCCGACGTGGTGGTCCGCTCGACGGCCGTGCCGGACTCCGACCCGGAGGTGGCGGCCGCGGCGACGGCCGGGGTCCGGGTCTGGCGGCGGGCGGAGGTGCTGGCCGCCATCTGCGCTCTGAGCCGCACGGCGGCAGTGTCGGGGACGC
>JAKAXG010000754.1 GCA_021827225.1 Actinomycetes bacterium
CGGGCTACCCGCAGAGGAGCACGACCTTGCCGAACTTGGCCCCCGCGGCGAAGCGCCCGTAGGCATCGGCCGCCTCCTCGAGGGGGAAGGTGCAGTCGATCGGCACCTTCAGCCGCCCCGCCTCGAACAGCGGCAGCACGTGGCTCTCCATCAGGCGGGCGGCGGCCGCCTTGCCCTCCAGGGGTCGGGCCCGCAGCGTGGAACCGTGGATGCGGGCCCGCTTCACCATCAGCAGGCCCAGGTTGATCTCTCCTCTGGCGCCGGCGCCGGTCCCGATGACGGTGATGCGCCCGCCGGTGTCGAGGCTCTTCAGGTTGACCTCCAGGTTGGGGGCGCCCACCAGCTCGAGGATCACGTCGTAGGGACCGGCGTCACCGGCGTCCGCCGGGTCGATCACCGTCGCCCCCAGCTCGGCCACCCGGGGCCGCATGTCGGGGTTGCGCACCGACGCCACCACCCGGGCGCCGGCCGCCACCCCCAGCTGGACCCCGGCCGTGCCGACGCCGCCGGCGGCCCCGTGGACCAGGAGGCGTTCCCCCATGCGCAGCCCGGCCTGGCTGAACAGGGCGTCGTGGGCGGTGGTGAACACCTCCGGCAGCCCGCCCGCCTCCGGCCAGCCCATACCGGCGGGGACCGGCATGGCCTCCCGCTCGTGGACCGTCGCCAGCTCCGCCTGGCCGCCGCCGCCGACCACGGCCATGACCCGGTCGCCGGGCTGGAAGCGCGTCACCCCCGGACCCGTTCCCACGACCTCCCCGGCCAGCTCCAGGCCCGGGATGTCGGGCGGTGAGCCGGGAGGAGCCGGGTACCCGCCCTTGACCTGGATCATGTCGGCCCCGTTGAGCCCGGCTGCCCGGACCCGTACCAGCAGCTGCCCGAGACCGGGCTCGGGGTCGGGGTGCTCCCGGATCTCGATCCGCCCATCGACGACTGTCGCAGCGCGCATGTCCGCCTCAGCCCTTCGCCAGCTCGCCCAGAAGGGCCAGGGTGCGGGCCCTTTCGTCGCGATTGCCGAACACCGGCAGGCTGAGGGCCGTGGCCCCGACCTCGCCCAGGTGGCGCAACTGGGCCGCCACCTGCTCCTCGTCGCCGACGATGGCCACGTCGGCGGGGCCGGCGGCCGCCTCCCGGTCGAGCATGGCCCGGTAGGAGGGGAGGTTGTTGTAGAAGCCGAAGGCCGAAGCCGCCTTCTCGCGGGCCGCGTCGGGATCGGCGGTGACCGATACCGGCAGGCCCACCAGGACCTGGGGGGTGGGCCGGCCGGCCTCCTCGGCGGCTCTGGTGATGGTCGGCACGATGTGCTCGGCGACGGTCCGCGGCCCCACCATCCACAGCGCCGTCCCGTCGGCCAGGCGCCCGGCCAGCCGGAGCATCTGGGTGCCGAGGGCGGCGACGAGCACCGGCGGGGGAGTGGAGCCGGCGGGCTTCATCGGGGCGAAGGTGCGGGCGGTCAGCTCCTCGCCCTCGAATGACGCCCGGCCCTCGTGGAGCAGCGGCACGAGGATCTCCAGGTACTCACGCATGTGCCGTACCGGCTTGGAGAAATCGATGCCGTAGGCGCCCTCTATCACCACCTGGTGGGAGAGCCCTATGCCGAGGGAGAGGTTCCCCCCGGTGGCGGCCTGGACCGTCAGCGCCTGCATGGCCATCACCATGGGATGGCGGGGATAGGTGGGGACCACCGCGGTGCCGACCCGCAGCCCGGGTACCTCCCGCCCGACCACCGCCAGGGCGGTGAGAGCGTCGATGTCGCTCATCTGAGGGGTCCAGAAGTCCAGCCCGTGCTCGGCCGCCGACCGGGCCTCGGTCAGTAGCTCTTCGATGGCGTTGTCGCTTCGGCCGGACAGGCCGGCGTGGATACCGATGCGCATGACCGGCGATGCTACGGCCGCCGGAGCGGCTGCGGTGGCGACCGGGTGGTGCGGGGCTAGGAGTGGACCCGGCCGGCGCCGAGCAGCGAGCTCCAGTAGACGGACTGGATGCTCACGTTCTGGCCCGTCTCCGGCGCGTCGATCATCTGGCCGTTACCGATGTATATGCCCACGTGGTAGACGTTGTCGGGCGTCCCGAAGAAGACCAGGTCACCCGGCAGGGCCTGCGAGACGGGGATGCGGGCGGTCATGTCGTACTGGTCCTGGGCCAGATGGGGGAACTGCACCCCGCCCTGGTCCCAGGCCATCATGACCAGCCCCGAGCAGTCGAAGCTGTCCGGCCCGGCGCCGGCCCACTGGTAGGGCTTGCCCAGCTGGGCCCGGGCGTAGGCCAGGGCGGCGTTGGCGCCCGGAGCCTGCGGCGGGACCGGGCCGGTGCCCGAGCCGCCCGACGTGCCGGCGGCCGAGGCGCCCGACGTGCCGGCGGCCGGCGGAGGTGTGGATGTGGTGGTCGGGGCGGTGGTGGCCGGGGCCGTGGTGGCCGTCGGGGACGGTCGGGTGCCGACGGTGGGGGCGATCAGCAACCTGGTCGTCGGCGGCGGGGCGGTCCTGGCGGTGGTGGCCGTGGGCCGGGTGGTGGAGGGCGCCGTCGGCCCGTGGACCTGATCGGCGTGGGGGGTGGGGACCGCGGCGCCGCCGGCCGGCTG
>JAKAXG010000755.1 GCA_021827225.1 Actinomycetes bacterium
CCTGTGGTGCCGGTGCTGCCTGTGGTGCCGGTGCCGCCTGTGGTGCCGGGGCCGCCTGTGGTGCCGGTGGTGCCGGGGCCGGCCGCGGGGTCGGTGGTCGTCGGCGGGGTGGTGGTGGTCGAGGTGGCGGTCGGGGCCGGCTGGGTTCCGACGGTCGGGCCTGTCGGCGGGCGGGGGGTCGGCGGAGGGCCGGTAGGCTCGGCGGACGGATCCGCCGGGCCGGCGGTGGGGGGGAGCGGGCTCGAGTATCCGGATGTGCGGTAGCCCTCGGTGGCACCGCTGGTCGAGGCCGGCTGGGTCTGTCGGGTCCGGCTCTGCTGGGCCTGCAACTGGGCCTGTTCGGCCTGCTGCTGGGCCTGCTCCACCTGGGCCACCAGAACCGCCATCTGGCCCTTCACCTGGGCCAGTGCCTGCCTCTGGGACGCCATGGCAACAGCGGCGTGGGCCTGGTCGGTGCGGATCGCCGCCAGGGTCACGTCGGCCTGCTGCTGCGTGGCCCGCAGGGCCGTCGCCTGGTCGGTCATGGACCTGAGATCGGAGCGGTAGTGGGCGGCTGCCCGCTCCTGGCCGCCGGCGATGATCTCGGCGTAGGCCACCGTCAGGCTGGGGTCCTGACCCGGATGGTCAGGCAGGTAGACCAGCGGGGCGCCGCCGTTTATGTAGGCCAGGATGGCCTGCTCCTTCAGGGTGCGCCGGGCCTGGCTGACCAGTCCGGCGGTGTGCTGCATCCTGGCCTGGAGCGATCCGATCCGGGTGTCGAGCGACTGCAACCGGATCTGGGCCCCGTTGTAGGCGGCGTCGAGCTCGTCCAGGGTGCGACCATCCGCCTCGATCTGGCCGGCCAGCTCCTGGGCCTGGACCTGCAGGCTGGCCGCACCGGCCGCCGGCGTGGCGGTTCCGCTGGCCCACACCGGGCTGGCCCCTACTCCGACCGAGAAGGAGAGCGCGGCCGCACATGCGGTCGCCGACACGGCGAAAGTCCGGAATGTCCGGAACGGCGGCACAGCGGAACGGTCGGTCAATGGCTGGAACCGGGCAGGGCTCTCGCCTCAGTGGTTTCAACTCTAGTCACACCAGCCACAGAAGCAACATCGGCTGTTCCTCCTGTCGTCTTGACCACTCCCCGTCGCAGTGCTGTACGTTCCGGGTATGACCACCGAGGACAGCGGCGCCTACCGAATCGAGCACGACTCCATGGGGGACGTCCGGGTCCCGGCCGAGGCCAAATGGCAGGCCCAGACCCAGCGAGCCGTGGAGAACTTCCCGATCTCGGGCACGACGGTGGAGCGCTCGTTGATCTCCGCGCTGGCGGCCATCAAGGGGGCGGCGGCACTGGAGAACGCCCGCCTGAAGACGGTGGACAAGAAGATCGCCGACGCCATCCGGGCCGCCGCCGTTGAGGTGGAGGCCGGTGCCTACGCCGACAACTTCCCGATCGACGTGTTCCAGACCGGCTCCGGTACCTCGACGAACATGAACATGAACGAGGTCCTGGCCACCCTGGCCTCGGAGAAGCTCGGGTCCAAGGTGCACCCGAACGACCACGTGAACGCCTCCCAGTCGTCCAACGACACATTCCCCTCCGCCATCCACGTCGCCGCCACCACCGAGATCGCCCAGCAGCTGATCCCGGCCCTCGACCACCTGGCCAAGGCGCTGCGCAAGAAGAGCCGGGAGTTCAAGTCGGTGGTCAAGTCGGGGCGCACCCACCTCATGGACGCCACGCCCGTGACCCTCGGCCAGGAGTTCGGCGGCTACGCCGCGGCGGTGGAGCACGGGATCGAGCGGCTGGAGGCCTGCCTGCCCCGCGTCGCCGAGCTGCCTCTCGGCGGCACCGCCGTCGGCACGGGGATCAACGCCCCCAGGACCTTCGCCCCCCGGGTGATAAAGCGCCTGGCCGAGGAGCGGGGCCTTCCCTTCACCGAGGCCCGCGACCACTTCGAGGCGCAGGGCGCGCGCGACGCCCTGGTGGAGGCGTCCGGTGTGCTGCGGACCATCGCCGTATCGCTCTACAAGTGCGCCACCGACCTGCGCTGGATGGGCAGCGGGCCCCGTGCCGGCCTGGCCGAGATCCGCATCCCGGATCTCCAGCCCGGCTCGTCGATCATGCCCGGCAAGGTGAACCCGGTCATCCCCGAGGCTGTCTCCCAGGTCGTCGCCCAGGTCATCGGCAACGACGCCGCCGTCGCCTTCGGAGGGGCGGCCGGCAACCTGGAGCTGAACGTCATGCTTCCGGTCATCGCCCGCAACCTGCTGGAGTCCATCCGGCTGCTGGCCTCGGTGAGCCGGGTGTTCACCGACAAGTGCATCTCCGGCATCGAGGCCGACGTGGAGCGGTGCCGGACCTACGCCCTCTCGTCGCCGTCGATCGGCACGGCGCTCAACCCGTTCATCGGCTACGAGGAGGCGGCCAAGGTGATCAAGGCCTCGGTGGCCGAGGGCAAGGACCTGCGGTCCATCGTCCTGGAGCGGGGCCTGCTCAGCGAGGAGGAGGTTGACCGGGCCCTCGACGTGGAGGCCATGACGAGGGGCGGCATCGTCAAGTAGGCACCGTCAGGTAGCACCGGCAGTTACCGCC
>JAKAXG010000756.1 GCA_021827225.1 Actinomycetes bacterium
TGGGGCTCGGGCTGTCGAGTCAGGCCTAGGGCAGGACGGCCGGCGGGGTGCCGGCGGCCGAGCGGGGCGGCCGGCGGGGTGCCGGCGGCCGAGCGGGGTGCCGGCGGAAGAGCGGGGGACGGCCGGGGGCGAAGGCCGGCGGCGGGGACGGCCGGCGGGGGTGGGCAACCCCGATTGGCGGATTTCTGCCCGTAGAGGGCAGAAATCCGCCAATCGGCCGGGCCGGGCACCGGGCCGGGCGCGCCAGAGCGCACCGGCGGAGAGCCGGGCCGGGCACCGGGCCGGGCACCGACGCCACGTCGGGCCGGCCGGGCGCGCCAGAGCGCGCCGCCAGGAGGGGCGGCGCGCTCGGGGCCCGTCAGGTTCAGGCGTTGATGGGGATCTTCTTGGCCGCCGGCTTGGGCTCCGGCTTCTTCGGCATGGCTACCTTCACCTCGAGGACACCGTCTTTGTACGTGGCGGTGATGTCGGATTCCGTGGAACCCTCCGGAAGCTGCAGGTGCCGGTGGAAGGAGCCGTAGCGGAACTCCCGGTGGTAGTAGTCCTTCTCCCGTTCGGTCTCCTCTTCCCGCCGCTCGGCCTCGATGTTGAGCATGTCGTCCTCGACGGTGATCTGCACGTCCCGTTTGGGGTCCACGCCGGGTATCTCCGCCCGGATGACCAGGTTCCCGTCCGCCTGGAACTCCTCCACCTGGAGCAGGCTGCCGAATGATCCCGGCCACATCAGCATCGGCCTGTGAAGCAGGTCCGGCCAGCGCCCGAAGAAACGGTCGAACAGGTCTGGGCTGGCCTCCTCTTCCTTCCTGATCAGTGCCATCTACGACTCCCTTCCTTGGTCAAGCTCATTGTCACCGGGCCTCCGCCGCCGGCGCTAGGGCCGAAGATCCCAACGGTGCCGAAGGCCCCGTACGGGTCCGGACAGCCGCAAGTCGGGTAGGTTGCGGACATGCAGGCGTGGAGCGTCACCGCGCCGGGGCCGATGTCCTCCCGGCCACTGCGGCAGGTGACGGTCGCCGACCCCGAGCCGGGGCCTGGGGAGGTGAGGGTCAGGGTCCAGGTGTGCGGGGTGTGCCGCACCGACCTGCACCTGGCCGAGGGTGACCTGCCGCCCCGCCGGCCCGGAGCCATCCCCGGCCACGAGGTAGTCGGCCGGGTTGACCGGCTGGGGGCCGGCTGCTCCCGGTTGCAACTCGGCCAGCGGGTGGGCATACCGTGGCTCGCCGGCACCTGCGGCCGGTGCCGTTTCTGCCGGTCCGACCGGGAGAATCTGTGCCTGTCACCCCGCTTCACCGGCTGGGACCGTGATGGCGGTTTCGCCGAGTACGCGGTGGCCGACGAGGACTTCGTGTACGTCCTGCCCGACGGCTTCGACGACGAAGCGGCCGCTCCCCTGCTGTGCGCCGGGATCATCGGGTTCCGGGCCCTGGAACGGTGCGATCTTCCTTCCGGGGGCCGGTTGGGCATATACGGGTTCGGTGCGTCCGCCCACCTGACGGCGCAGGTCGCCATCGCCGGCGGCGCCGAGGTGCACGTGATGACCCGCTCCGGCCCGGCGCAGGAGCTGGCGATCCGGCTGGGCGCGGCGTCGGCCCAGGGAGCGGCCGATCCCCCACCGCTTCCCCTCGACTCGGCCATCCTGTTCGCTCCGGTGGGGGACCTGGTGCTGCCGGCGCTGGTGGCCCTGGACCGCGGCGGCACCCTGGCGGTGGCCGGCATCCATCTCACGGACATCCCCGCTCTCGACTACCAGCAGCACCTCTTCCAGGAACGGACCCTCCGCAGCGTCACTGCCAATACCCGCGCCGACGGCGCCGAGTTCCTGGACCGGGCCGGACGCATCGGTCTGCGCCCCACGACCACCGTCTACCCGTTCGACGCCGTTGACCGGGCTCTGGCCGACCTCGAGGCCGACCGGCTCAACGGCGCCGCGGTCATCCGGGTCAGCCAGCCCTAAGGAGCCCGCTTCCGGGGCCCCGATGTTGGCCGGACCGGCGCGGCGGGCCGTTCGAGCCGAAGGTCCCTGTCGGTCCGTATGGCGACGCAGTCAATTGGGGCTGCGTGACCGGACCCACGGAGACACCGGAGGTCCGGCCCCGGAGGAGGACGGACCATGCGTATCCCCGACCGGGGGTCGGCGGGCCGGCTGCTCGCTCACGCGGTCAGCCGTCACGACTTCGATGACCCGGTGGTGATCGGCCTCGGCGCCGGGGGACTGGCCGTCGGAGCCGAAGTGGCCCGGGTGCTCGGCTGCCCCCTGGACATCCTCGACATCGAGGAGCTCGGGGCGGGCGACCCGCTCCACCCGAGCCGGGCGTTCGGAGCGCTGTCGGGCGGCGGCCACCTGCTGATACGGCCTGAATCCCTCGATCGCATCCGGGGCGGGCAGGCTCTGCGGGAGGCGGTCAGGCGGGCCCGCCGGTCGATCGGCAACGGCGGCCGAGAGCGCGTCCGGGGCGGGACGGTCCCGACATCGTGGCGGACGGTAATCCTGGTGGACGACGGGACCTCGTCGCGCGACACCGTGGTGGCAGCCGTGGACCTGGTGAGGGCGGGGAGGCCGGGACGGGTGGTCGTGGCC
>JAKAXG010000757.1 GCA_021827225.1 Actinomycetes bacterium
CCCCGCCGGGGACCACCCCGGAGAAGCGCCCGAAGGGCTGCACGTAGTCGCTGCTGACCGGGCCGAGGCGCTCCCGCCGGCTGCGGCGGGCCTCCTCCTCGAAGCGCAGCAGGCTGCCGTCGGACCCCCACACCTCGCCGAGGTCGGTGGCGAAGCGGACGGGCGGCGCCTCCCGGGCCCGTCCCGCCACCCATACGGTGCGCTCGCTCAGGGTCTCGGAGTCGTGCAGGCCGCGCACCAGGTTCCACGCCACCGGCCACCCGTCGAGCGAGGTGCCGACCCCCGCGGACCACTCCCAGGCGGTGTGGCGGGCGTGGTAGCCGGCCGACTCGTCGAGGATCCCGGTGGCCGACACGGGGGTGACCTCCATGCCCAGGGACAGGTGCCCGTCGGCCCGGACGGGCACCTTGCGGGTCCAGATGTAGGAGCGGCCGTGGGGGCTGGCCACCTCGACCGCCTCCCCGACCGGGGTCAGGGCCAGCTCCAGCCGGGCCGGGCCGGAGCGCACCGCCACCGAATCGGCGCCCACCCGGATCCGCCCGGTGAACCCGGCCCGGGTCTCGGTGTCGAGACAGCCGGTCCGCCGGTCCCACAGCGCCCAGAACACCTGGGGCAGCGGGCCGACCCTCACCGCCCCGGCACAGAACATCAGCTCCGGCCCGAACACCCCCACGTAGCGCCACTGCTTCAGGGGGCGCAGCCCCTGGCGGGAGGGCATGGGGTCGGGCGGCAGCGCCACCGCCGGCCGCCGCCCGGCGGGCCGCGCCGCCGGCGCATGAGGCGCCGGGGCCGGCGCCCGCCACGGCCGGATGGTCAAGCCTGGTCGCCCGGGTCGAGCTCCAGCACCACCTTCACGTCGCCCGGCTGGCGCTGGTAGGCGTCGCGCCAGCTGTCGAGCGGCACCCGCCGGCTGATCAGCTTCCCGAGCCAGTCCTTGTCGGCGTCGGCCAGGGCCTTGGCCCCCGCCTCGTAGTGGCGGCGGTTGGCGTTCACCGACCCGAACACCACGTCGTTCTCGAGCACCAGCCGGCGGTTGAGCATCCCCACGTCCACCGAGATGTCCCGCCCGCCGGAGGACACCCCGGTGAGGCAGACGATCCCGTTGGCGCCGGCGTGGTCCATCACGTCGAAGATGAGCGGCGCCACCCCGGTGCACTCGATGACGACGTCGGGCTCGACGCCGATGTCGGCCACCGCACCGTGGTGGTAGTGGGCGCCGAGAGCGCCCACCAGCTCCGGCTTCAGGCCCTCGGTCACCTGGTCGAGGACGTGCACCTCCAGGCCCCGCTGCACCCCGAGGAGGGCGGCCAGCAGCCCGATGGGCCCGGCCCCGGTCACCAGCACGCTCTTCGGGCCCCACTCGGCCCGGGTGCCGATACGGCTGATGTGGTCCCACGCCTTGGCCACCACCGTGGTCGGCTCCAGGAGGACGCCCAGGTTCCCGAGCGACTGGTCCACCTTGACCAGGAAGTCGGGGGTGATCCGGTAGCGTTCCCGGGCGTAGCCGTGATGTTCCTTGATGCCCCACTCGGTGTACTTGCCGTTGCGGCACATGTCCCACTCGCCGATGGCGCAGTTGGGGCAGGGGACCGGGTCCGGCCGGCGCACGATGGCCACCACCAGGTCCCCGGCCGCCAGCTCCCCGCCGTCGGGGGCCTCGAGCACCTCCCCGAGGGACTCGTGGCCGATGGCCAGCCGCTCCTCTCCGGGCGGCGCCCAGCCGTACTCGCCGGCGATGATCTCCAGGTCAGTGCCGCACACCCCCACCGCCCGGGTCTTCACGAGGACGGGGCCGTCGGACTCCGGCGGCTCCGGCAACTCGGTCAGATCCACCGATCCCTCTTTGAGAGGCAAAACCGTCACAGCTCGCATGGTGGCAAGCTAGTTCCCGTGACAGCCGGGAGGAGGACCACCGCTACCGATGGTGGACCGCGCCGTGGCTGACCGGATCGGCGCCCGGGCGCTCCGGCCGGGCCGGCTGCTCGTCGCCAACCCGCTGCTGCCGGACCCCAACTTCGACCGCACCGTCGTCCTGCTGCTGGCCTACGGCGACGAGGGCGCCCTCGGGGTGGTGCTCAACCGGCCCAGCGAGACCGAGGTGGGCCGGCCGCTGGACCGCTGGGAGGAGCTGGCCGCCCGGCCGGCGGTGCTGTTCGTGGGCGGCCCGGTGCAGCACCAGGCGGTGATCTGCCTGGCCCGGCCCGACCGGCCGGTGCCGACCGACGCCATGGAGGGGTTCAAGGCGGTGACCCCCGAGGTGGGCACCCTCGACCTGGACCTCGATCCCGGCCTGCTCGCCGGGCAGTTCCGCCAGGTCCGGATCTTCGCCGGCTACGCCGGGTGGTCGGCGGGCCAGCTCGAGAACGAGATCGAGGCGGGGGCCTGGTGGGTCGTCGACGGCGACGCGGAGGACCCGTTCTCCGTGGACCCCGACAACCTCTGGAAGCACGTGCTGCGCCGCCAGCGGGCCCCACTGGCCTTCGTCGCCTACTACCCCGAGGACCCGGCCGACAACTGACCGGCCCGTCCGGCCGCCCGCGCTACGAGCGCGGCGGCCGCCCGCGCTACGAGCGC
>JAKAXG010000758.1 GCA_021827225.1 Actinomycetes bacterium
GTCCGGCGGGATGGCCTTCGTATGGGATCCCCAAGGCAGCTTCGGCGCCAACCTCAACGGCGAGATGGTCGACCTGGAGGACTGCTCCGAGGAGGACATCCCGTGGCTGGCCGGGGTGCTGCAGCGCCACCTGGAGGCGACCGGTTCGGCGGTCGCATCGCGGGTCCTGGCCGGATGGCCCCGGGCCGCGTCGCAGTTCGTGAAGGTGATGCCCCGCGACTACAAGCGGGTGCTGGAGGCGGTCCGCCAGGCAGAGGAGTCCGGGCGGCCGGTGGAGGAAGCGATCATGGCGGCATCCCGTGGGTAAGCCCACCGGTTTCCTGGAGTTCGGCCGCGAGCTGCCCGGGCGCCGGCCGGTGCCGGTCCGGCTGCGGGACTGGAGGGAGGTCTACGAGCCGTTCCAGGCCGAGCGGCTGCAGGTCCAGGCCAGCCGGTGCATGGACTGCGGCATCCCGTTCTGCAACGACGGCTGCCCTCTCGGCAACCTGATCCCCGACTGGAACGACCTGGTCTACAGGAACGAGTGGCGGGAGGCCATCGAGCGGCTGCACGCCACCAACAACTTCCCCGAGTTCACCGGGCGGCTGTGCCCGGCGCCGTGTGAGGCGGCATGCGTGCTCGGCATCAACTCCGACCCCGTCACCATCAAGCAGGTCGAGGTGACCATCATCGACCGGGCGTGGGACGAGGGCTGGGTCCGGCCCGTCCCCCCGGACCGCCACACCGGCAAGCGGGTGGCGGTTATCGGCTCCGGCCCGGCCGGGCTGGCCGCCGCTCAACAGCTGACCCGGGCCGGGCACTCCGTGACGGTCTACGAGCGGGATGACAAGCCGGGCGGCCTGCTCCGCTACGGCATCCCCGAGTTCAAGATGGAGAAGCGCCACCTGGACCGCCGCCTGGCCCAGATGGAGGCGGAGGGCACCTCGTTCGTGTCCGGCGTCTCGATCGGGACCCGTACCGGGTCCGCCAGCCTGTCGGCGGCCGAGCTGGTGGGCGCCCACGACGCGGTCGTGGTGGCCGCCGGTGCCACTGTCCCGAGGGACCTGCCCATCCCGGGCCGGTCCCTGCAGGGCATCCACCAGGCCATGGAGATCCTGCCCATGGCCAACCGGGCGGTGGGCGCCGACGACCCGGTGTCGGCGTGCGCGATCAACGCCCGGGGGAAGCGGGTGGTGATCATCGGCGGTGGCGACACCGGGGCCGACTGCCTGGGGACCGTGCACCGTCACGGGGCCCGCTCCGTCCACCAGTTCGAGATCATGCCCAGGCCGCCCGACGCCAGGGACCCCTCCACGCCGTGGCCGACCTGGCCCCTCATGTTCCGGACCTCCTCCGCTCACGAGGAGGGGGGCGAGAGGGTGTTCGCGGTCAACACCCTGGAGTTCGTCGACGACGGGTCGGGACACGTCGCCGGCCTGCGGGCCTGCGAGGTCTCCATGAAGGTCGTGGACGGCCGGCCCACCTTCGAGCCGGTGCCCGGGTCGGAGTTCACCCTGGAGTGCGAGCTGGTGCTTCTGGCCCTGGGCTTCTCTGGACCGGAGCCGGAGCTGGCCTCGGCGCTGGGGGTGGAGATGACCCCCCGGGGCAACATCGCCCGTTCCGCCGACTACTCCACGTCGCGTCCGGGGGTGTACGTCTGCGGCGACGCCGGCCGGGGCCAGAGCCTCATCGTGTGGGCCATCGCCGAGGGCCGCTCCGCCGCCATGCACGTGGACCGGTACCTGACCGGGTCGACGCTGCTGCCGGCGCCGCTGCCGGGAGCCTAGACAGGTCGTCGTTTTCCCGCCGGTCACCGCCGCCGGCCTCGTTCGGGGTCGGGCGGCGGTAGCCTGGGGGCGTGGAGATGGACGAGCCAAAGAGGGGGGACGGCCCCGACGCCGGCGGAGCCGGGAACGCGGTGCCGTCGGCGCCGTCCGACCGGGACGTGGCGATGAACGGGCCCACCGCCCCCTCGGGGGGCACCGGCTCGGGTGCCGACCCGGGCCCCGACGCCGCCCCGGAGGCCGCTGGTGCCGAGCCGGGCACCGCCCTGCCCGGCAGGGTCGAGGCCTGGCGCCGACGCAGCGCCGCCGGCGCCATCCTGACCGGTTTCGCCCTGGGCCTCCAGGAAGCCCTGGAAACCCACCGGGAGGAGCCGTCCATCGTGGTCCAGACCTCGGGTGACCCGCCCGACGACCTCCCGGTCGAAGCGGAGTTCGAGTACGGCCGGCCCCGCCAGAGCGTGGTGAGCATCCGGCCGTGGATGTTGAAAGAGTCCCGGCGGGAGGGCGACGACCGCCCCGCCGGCGACTCCTAGAGCCGGGCATGGGCGTACTTCCCCGCCGATCCGCCGGTGCGTCGCCGGCCTTGGACAGCGACCCGTCCGGGCGGCCGGCGTCGGGTGGTCCGCCCTCGGGTGGTGCCGCGCCAGGTGCTACGGGGTCCGTGGTGAGGCCGGTGTCGGGCCGAGGGCTGGGCAGCCGGCTGTCCCTCGGGCGGTTCGCCCGCAGCGGCGGCGCCTCGCAGGCGGAGCCCGTCCTCGAGGTGCAGACCCCGGACGGGTCGGGGCTCAAGCCGTCCGCCATGCGCGGGCCC
>JAKAXG010000060.1 GCA_021827225.1 Actinomycetes bacterium
CCGACTTTCTGGTTGCCGTGGGCATCGTCGTCTTCGCCCTGGCGATGCTGGGCCTGGTGTGGGCGCTCGACCGGGTATGAGCGTCACCGACGGCGTCCTGCTCGCCATCTCCGTCGCCATGTTCGTCTACCTGGGCTTCGCCATGCTCAAGCCGGAGCGGTTCTGAAATGGGACTGTTCCTCACCATCCTCACCCTGGTCGTGGCCCTCGGGCTCACCTGGCGCTTCCTCGGCTCGTACATGGCCGCGGTGTTCGACGGCAGGGTCCGCTTCCTGGCCTGGGCGGAGCGGCCGGTCTACCGCCTGCTCGGCACCAGCCCCGAGCAGGAGCAGTCGTGGAAGCGCTACGCCGGGTCGCTGATCATCTTCTCCGCGGTCTTCCTGGGCCTCGGCTACCTGATGCTGCGGATCCAGGGCTCCCTGCCGTTGAACCCCCAGCACCAGACGGGGGTGACCCCCGCCCTGGGGTTCAACACCATCTCGTCGTTCGTGACCAACACGAACTGGCAGAACTACGCCGGCGAGACGACCATGTCGTACTTCTCCCAGATCGGCGTGCTGACCGTGCAGCAGTTCGTGTCCGCGGCCGTCGGCATCGCGGTGGCGATCGCCCTGGTCAGGGGATTCTCCCGCCGGACGTCACCGACCATCGGCAACTTCTGGGTGGACATCACCCGCTGCGTGCTCTACATCCTCGTTCCCGTCGCCTTCGTGGCCGGGATCATCTTCGTGGGCCAGGGGGCGGTCCAGACGCTGTCGGGGCCGGTCAGCATCCGGGACCCGTTGAACGGCGTGAAGCAGACCATTCCGAGGGGCCCCATCGGCTTCATGGAGACCATCAAGCAGTTGGGCACCAACGGCGGCGGCTTCCTCAACGGGAACTCCGCCACGCCGTTCGAGAACCCCACCGGGCTCACCAACTGGCTGTCGATGTATCTGATACTGGCCATCCCGGTGGCCCTGACCTACACATTCGGCAAGATGGTGGGCAGCATCCGCCACGGCGCCGCCCTGCTCGGGGCCATGGTGATCATCTTCGGCGTGTGGGTCGGCTTCACGACCTACGCCGAGCACCAGCCGAACCCGGCGGTGGCGGCGGCCGGCCTGGCCCACACCACCGTGGGCAACACCGAAGGCAAGGAGGTCCGCTTCGGCGACACCAGCTCCGCCCTGTTCGGTGTCACCTCCACCAGCACCTCCACCGGTTCGGCCGACGCCTCCTACGACTCGTTCAACCCCATGGGCGGCTTCGGGCTGATGACCGGGATGATGCTGGGGGAGGTCACCCCCGGAGGGGTCGGGTCGGGGCTGTACACCATCCTGGTCTACGCCACCATCGCCGTGTTCATAGGCGGACTGATGATCGGCCGGACGCCGGAATACCTCGGGAAAAAGATCCAGGCCCGCGAGGTGAAGCTGGCCGGCACGGCCGCTCTCGTCATGCCCATCATCGTCCTGGTCTTCACGGCAATAGCGGTGTCAATACACGCGGGCCGGGCGGGCCCGCTCAACTCGGGGCCGCACGGCTTCAGTGAGATCCTGTACGCCTTCACGTCACAGGGGAACAACAACGGCTCGGCGTTCGCCGGCCTGACCGGCAACACGGTCTTCTACAACATCGTCGGGGCGGTCGACATGCTCCTGGGCCGGTTCGCCATCATCGTCCCGGTGCTGGCCCTGGCCGGCACGCTGGCGGCCAAGCAGGTGGTGCCGAACTCGCTCGGGACGTTCCGCACCGACAACCCCATGTTCATCGGTCTCACCATCGGCGTCATCCTCATCATCGGGGGTCTCACCTTCTTCCCGGCCGTGTCGCTGGGGCCGATCGTCGAACAACTCAGCCACGGGAAGTTCTTCTGATGACCACCACCATGACCCAGCCCGCTCCCCCCAGGTCCGGCCCCAAAGGCGTGGCCCAGGCGCGGGGGCTGTTCGACCCGCAGATCCTGCGCCAGTCCCTGCGCGACTCGGTGCTCAAGCTGGACCCGCGGGTCCAGATCAGGAACCCGGTGATGTTCGTGGTCCTGGTCGGCACCGTGATCGTGCTGGCCGAAGCCATCGCCCATCCGAGCACCTTCAGCTGGCTGATCACCGTGTGGCTGTTCCTGACCGTCATTTTCGCCAACTTCGCCGAGGCCATGGCCGAGGGCAGGGGCAAGGCCCAGGCCGACACGCTGCGGCGGATGCGGGCCGAGACGGAGGCCCGCAAGCTGACCCCGGACGGCAGCGAGGAGCGGGTGCCGGCGTCCTCGCTCACCCGGGGCGACACCGTCGTGTGCGAGGCCGGGGATCTCATCCCTTCCGACGGCGACATCATCGAGGGCATCGCCTCGGTGGACGAGTCGGCCATCACCGGGGAGTCGGCACCGGTGATCCGCGAGTCGGGCGGTGACCGCTCGGCCGTGACGGGCGGAACCCGGGTCCTCTCCGACCGGATCGTGGTGCGCATCACCGCGGAGCGGGGCCAGACCTTCATCGACCGGATGATCGGCCTGGTGGAAGGCGCCGACCGGCAGAAGACGCCCAACGAGATCGCCCTCACCATCCTCCTGTCGGTGCTGACCATCGTCTTCCTGCCGGTGGTCGTGACCCTCCAGCCGTTCGGCCACTACTCGGGCGCCACGGTGTCGGTGGTGGTGCTGGTAGCGCTTCTCGTGTGCCTCATCCCCACGACCATCGGGGCCCTCCTCTCCGCCATCGGCATCGCCGGGATGGACCGGCTGGTGCAGCGCAACGTGCTGGCCATGTCCGGTCGGGCGGTCGAGGCGGCCGGGGACGTGCAGACCCTGCTCCTGGACAAGACCGGCACCATCACCCTCGGCAACCGGATGGCGTCCGCCTTCCTGCCGGTGGGCGGGCGCGACGAACGGGAGCTGGCCGACGCCGCCCAGCTGGCGTCCCTCGCCGACGAGACCCCCGAGGGCCGGTCGGTGGTGGTGCTGGCCAAGGAGCGCTTCGCCCTGCGCGAGCGCCAACTGGAGGGCCACCACGAGTTCGTGCCCTTCACCGCCCAGACCCGGATGTCCGGACTGGACATGGACGGCCGCCAGATCCGCAAGGGCGCGGCCGAGGCGATCAAGAAGTGGGTCGAGGGCCGGGGCGGGACGGTTCCCGGGGACCTCGACCAGATCGTGGAGCGGGTATCGCGTCAGGGCTCCACCCCGCTGGCGGTGGCGGACGGCACGGCGATCCTCGGCGTGATCGAGCTGAAGGACGTGGTCAAGCAGGGGATCAGGGACAAGTTCGAGGAGATGCGCCAGATGGGGATCCGCACGGTGATGATCACCGGCGACAACCCGCTGACGGCGGCGGCCATCGCCCAGGAGGCGGGGGTGGACGACTTCCTGGCCGAGGCCACCCCGGAGGCCAAGATGGCCCTGATCAAGGCCGAGCAGGAGGGCGGGAAGCTGGTCGCCATGACCGGCGACGGCACCAACGACGCCCCCGCCCTGGCCCAGGCCGACGTCGGGGTGGCCATGAACACCGGCACCACCGCGGCCAAGGAGGCCGGGAACATGGTGGACCTCGACTCCAACCCCACCAAGCTGATCGACATCGTGGAGATCGGCAAGCAGCTGCTGATCACCCGGGGGGCGCTCACCACGTTCTCCATCGCCAACGACATCGCCAAGTACTTCGCCATCATCCCCGCCCTGTTCGTGGCCACCTACCCGCAGCTGAAGGCCCTCAACATCATGAGGCTGCACAGCCCCCAGACCGCCGTCCTCTCGGCCGTCATCTTCAACGCCCTGGTGATCGTGGCCCTGATCCCTCTGGCCCTGAGGGGCGTCCGGTTCCGCCCGGCCGGGGCGGCGGCCATCCTCCGCCGCAACGTCTTCATCTACGGGCTCGGCGGGATCGTCACCCCCTTCATCTTCATCAAGCTCATCGACTTGATCCTCACCGCTACGGGAGCCTTCTGATGCGCAGCCAACTCCTGACCAACATCCGGCGGGGCTTCCTGGTCACCGTCGTCTTCTTCGTCCTGCTCGGGCTGGCTTACCCGCTGGCCGAAACGGGCATCGGCCAGGCCTTCTTCTCCCATCAGGCCAACGGATCCCTGACCAAGAACGGCTCCACCCTCATCGGTCAGACGTGGTCCGGTCCGAAGTGGTTCCAGGGGCGCCCCGGCGGCGGCAACCCGATGGCCACCGGAGGGACGAACCTCGGTCCCCGGTCCAAGACCCTGGTACAGGACGTGAAGAAGCAGATGGCCCTGTTGAAGAAGGAGGGCATCACCCCCACGCCCGATCTGGTCACCACTTCGGGCAGCGGCGTCGATCCTGACATCGCTCCTGTCGACGCCTACGCCCAGGTGAACGCCGTGGCCCGGGCCCGGCACCTCCCCGTGGCGACCGTGCGCCACCTGGTCCAGACCCATATCCACCAGCGCCAGCTCGGGTTCCTGGGCTCGCCGTACATCGACGTGCTGAAGCTGAACGAAGCGCTGGCCAAGCTGTCATGAGTACCTTCGACCACACCGACGGTACCGCCTGGGAAGGCCGGGAGATAGCTCGCACGGCGAAAGAGGTGACGGCCCGGGCGCGCCTGGCCGTCACCGGGACGGTCGTCTCCGCCCGGTCCGAGAAGCGGGGCAGCGGGCCGGCCTACCGGTGCACCCTCGACGACGGGACCGGCCAGATCGACCTGCTCTTCGTCGGCCGGCGGTCGGTGCCGGGCCTGACGGCGGGGGCCTGCTGTACTGCGGAAGGTACGGCCGGAGCCGAAGGGGATCGCCTGGTGGTGTGGAACCCGTTCTACGTCCTCCACGTCTCCGCCGGGCCAGCCGCCTTCCGCGGCGGGGACCGCCGGCGATGAGTCCCCGGGTGCTCGTGGTCGAGGACGACCCTTCCCTCCGCCGGGCCCTGCAGCTCAACCTGACCGCCCGCGGCTACCAGGTCGACGTGGCCGCCTGCGCCAACGACGCCCTGGGGCTCACCGCTCTCCACCCCGATCTCATCGTGGTGGATCTGGGCCTCCCCGACATGGACGGCATCGACCTGATCGGACGTATCCGGGCATCGTCGAGTGCACCCATCCTGGCCGCGTCGGCCGGCGACGCCGGCAGCGCCGCCCCGGCCGCCCTGACCGCGGGGGCCGACGACTATCTGGCCAAGCCCTTCGCCGCCGACCTGCTGGCCGGCAGGGTCCGGGCCGCCCTGGGCGGACGCCGGCCGCCGGGCGGGGGGCCGGTACCGGAGGCACCGGGATAGCCTCGAGGCGCGGATCCGGTATCGCCCACTGGGCGCGACAATGGACCACCGGAGGAGACCGGGATGAGACGTACCATGATCGGCACGCTCGCCGCGCTCACGAGCATGGCGGTGCTCACCGCCGCTCTGCTGCCCGTTCGCAGCGAAGTCAGCATCGCGACCACCGCCTTGGTGATGGTTATACCGGTGATCATCGGTGTGGTCGCCGGCGGCTTCGTCGCCGGCACGCTGAGCGTGGCCGCCGGGTTCCTGGTGTACGACTTCTTCTTCATCCCGCCGTACCTGACCCTGTCGGTCGGCGCCCCCCAGAACTGGGTGGCTCTCGGCGTCTACGCCGTCGTGATGCTGCTGGTGTCGCGGGTGGTGGCGGGCATGAACGCAGCTCGGGCCGACGCCCGCCGGCAGGGCCACGAGCTGCGGGAGCTGTTCGGGCTCTCCCACCTGCTCGTCGAGGACAAACCGCTGGAGGTGCTCCTGTCGGTGGTCGTCACCACGGTCGCCGACGTGTTCGGCGCCGGGCAGGTGGCCCTGTTCCTACCGCAGGACCACGGCCTCGAGGTGGTGGCGTCCTCCGGGCCGCCGCTGTCACAGGCACAGCTGCGTCGCGTCCTGCCCGAGCAGGGTGGGCTGGCCACCCTCGACCCCGGTCCCTTGGAGCGGGAAGGCCTGCTGGTCCTCGCTCTGGTTGCCGCCGGCCGGCCTGTCGGCCTGCTCGTCGTATCAGGGGACGCCGCCTCGCATCACGAGCGGGAGCCCCTGCTGCTCTTCGCCAACCACACCGCCCTGGCCATCGAACGCGTCCAACTACGCGACCAGGCGCTGCAGGCCAGGCTGGCCGAGGAGGTCGCCCGCCTGGCCAAGACCCTGGTCGGCGCCGTCTCGCACGACCTCAGGGGGCCGCTGGCCCGGATCAAGGCGTCGTCGTCCACGCTGGCCGACGGGGATCTGGCCATCGACCCCGAGCACACCCGCAGGCTGGCCGCCCTCGTCGACGCCCAGGCCGACCGGCTGGCGGATCTGGTGCAGAACCTGCTCGACATGAGCCGCATACAGGCCGGTGTCCTCCAGCCCCGAAACACGGTCGCCCCCCTCGCCGAGCTGGTGCACAGCGTGGTGCACGACCTCACCGCCGGCCGGCCCGGCCACACCATCCGGGTGCAGATCCCCGACGGGCTGCCGCCGATCGACGCGGACCTGGTGCTGGTCAGCCGGGTGCTGGCCAACCTCTTGGAGAACGCGCTGCGCTACAGCCCCAGGGCGGCACCGGTCACTGTGGCCGCCGCCGCCAAGCCCGGCCGGGTCGAGGTGTCCGTGACCGACCACGGGCCGGGCGTCAACCCCCAGCGCCGGGACGAGATCTTCGAGCTGTTCGCCCGGCGGGACAGTGACGCCGGCGCGGGGCTCGGACTGACCATCGCCAAGACCTTCATCGAGGCGCACGGAGAACGGATCTGGGTGGACGAGGCGCCCGGCGGGGGGGCCGTGTTCCACTTCACCCTGCCGGTGGCCGCGCCCATTCCCGAGGAGCCCACGATTGCCGCAGGTACTCATCGTTGACGACGACCCCGATCTGCTCAGTGTCTGCCGCGTCGGTCTGGAAGCCCTCGGCTACGAGGTGCGGACGGCGGAGACCGGCGCCGACGGGCTGACCGAAGCCGCCACCCGGGCGCCCCACGTGATCGTGCTGGACCTCGGTCTGCCGGATCTGGACGGTGTCGAGGTGTGCAGGCGGATCCGGGAGTGGAGCCACGCCCCGATCATCGTGCTGTCCGCCGACGGTTCCGAGGATCGCAAGGTGGAGGCGCTGAACACCGGCGCCGACGACTACATCACCAAGCCGTTCGGCATGCGGGAGCTCGATGCCCGCCTGCGCGTGGCTCTCCGCCACAGGGGCGACCACGCCGACGCCGAGGCGGCCGAGCTGGTGGTGGGACCTCTGCGCCTGGACCTCGTGCACCACGAGGCCAGCCTCGACGGCCGACCCCTCGAGCTGACCCCCAAGGAGTTCGACTTCCTCGCCTACCTCGCCCGCCACGTCGGCAAGGTCTGCACCCGCAGGATGATCCTCGAGAGCGTCTGGGGACCGGGCTATGCCAACGAGCTCCATTACCTGAAGGTCTATGCCTACCGGCTGCGGCGCAAGCTGGGCGACGAGAGCGGGGCGCTGCTGCAGAGCGACCCGTCGGTCGGATACCGGCTGGTGCCGCCGGTCGAGCACGGCGGCTTCTGACCGCCGGTCAGCGCCAGGCGAACACCGGCTGCTCGTAGTCGATCACCCGCTCGCACACCCCTTCGATGGCCACCCGGCGGAACTGCAGCAGCACCGCCCCGGTGGGGGCGTGGATGAGGTCCCCGCCGACGGGGATCTGCACCACCGGCCGGTCGGACTCGGGGATGGCCACGAAGCGGGGGGAGTCGGCGCGGCACAGCTCGGTGAAGGCGACCCGGTGGACCGAGCGCACCTCGCCGGGGTCGGGTCGCAGCTCGGGATCACCACCGGCCCACAACACCACCGGGGTGATCACGTATCCGGACCGGGTGGGGTAGTCGTCGAGGGTGCCGAGCGCCGACGCCGGGGCCAGGTCCAGCCCGAGCTCCTCGTGCAGCTCCCGCCGGGCCGCGTCCAGCGGAGTCTCGCCGGGTTCGAGCCGCCCTCCCGGCAGGGCCCACTGGCCGGCGTGGGCGCGCATGGCGGAGGCCCGGCGGGTGAGGAGCACCGCCGCCCCTCCGGCCGTGCCGGCCACGCTGCCGCTGAGCCCCAGCCCGGAGGTGCCGGGCAGGACCGACAGGTCCTCCGCGCTGGCGGGGAGGGGGTCTCCTCCGTGGGCGACCGGGTCGCTGTCGAGCACCACCACCGCCACCGCCGCGTGGCGCCGCCCGTCCAGGGGAACCTCCAGCCTCTCGTGCTGGTCGAGGTTGGTCTGCAGCCGGCCCCGGAGATCGGCGTCGTAGGGGACCACCACGCTGTCTGCCGCCATCTTCCTCGCCAACCCCCTCCGGTGGTACGGCCGTGCCGTCTACTGGCGGGCAGGCTAGCGCCGGAGTGGGGCCTTGCGGCCCTGTCGCGCCGGTCCAAGAAGCGGGCTCAATGGATGGCGGCATGTGCGAGATCACGGTGAACCACCTGGTCAAGGACTTCGGCGCCGTGCGCGCCGTGGACGACCTGACCTTCACGGTCGAGCCGGGAACGGTCACCGGCTTCCTCGGGCCCAACGGGGCGGGCAAGACCACCACCCTGCGCTGCCTGCTCGGTCTGGTCAGCCCCACGGCGGGGGAGGCCCGCATCGCCGGCGCCCGCTACGCCGATCTCCCGCAGCCCATCCGGACGGTGGGGGCGGCGCTGGAGGCGTCCAGCTTCCATCCGGGGCGCACGGGTCGCAACCACCTGCTGGTCATGTGCGCGGCGGCCGGCATCCCCGACCGGCGGGTGGACGAGGTGCTCGGCCTCACCGGCATGGCCGACGCCGCCGACCGGCGGGTCGGTGGCTACTCGACCGGCATGCGCCAGAGGCTGGCCCTGGCCGCCACCCTGCTCGGCGACCCCGACTGCCTCCTGCTCGACGAGCCGGCTACCGGGTTGGACCCGGCCGGCATCAACTGGCTGCGGCTGCTCCTCCGCCACCTCGCCCACGACCTCGGCAAGACCGTGCTGGTGTCGAGCCACCTGCTGGCCGAGATGGAGCACACCGCTGACCGGGTGGTGATCGCCTCCCACGGCCGGCTGGTCCGGGAGGGGCGCCTGGAGGACATCGTCCGCCGGTCCGGCGGCCGGGTGCGGGTCCGCACCCCTCAGCCGGAGCTGCTCCGCGACGCCCTGGCCGGCTCCGGGCTTGTCCCCGAGCTGAGCGACGGGACGCTGCTGGTGCCGGGAGCCACCACCGGCCAGGTGGGTCACCTGGCCTTCGTCGGCGGCATAGAGCTGTCGGAGCTGGCGCAGGAGGCCAGCGACCTGGAGGACATCTTCCTGGAGCTCACCGGCGAGGCGCCGGCGCCGGACCGGCTGGGACCCCTGCCGCAGCCGGCCCTGCCGGGGAGCCGGCCGTGACCGACCTCATCCGCTCCGAGCTGCGCAAGGTCACCACCACCCGCATGCTCCTCGGCCTGACCCTGGGCGGACTGGGCATGGTGGCGTTCTATGTCGTGGTCATCGTCTTCACCGCCGGGAACGACCAGGCCGGCCACAACGCCCTGGCGAGCCTGTCCGATCCCGGGTCCGTCCGCGCCGTGTACGGGGTCCCCTTCGAGATCGGCTACCTCATGCCACTGGTGATGGGGGTGATCCTCATCTCCGGCGAGTTCCGCCACAAGACCATCACCCCCACCTTCCTGGTCACCCCCCGCAGGTCCCGGGTCCTCGCCGCCAAGTCGGTCGTGGCCGCCGGCGTGGGCCTGGCCATGGGGGTCCTCTTCACCGCCCTCGCCGCCGTCCTCGGGGCCATCCTGATCGCCGCCCGGGGGTACCCGGTGCGGATCGGCTCGGACGGGATACCCCGCATGCTCGTCCTCATGGTCGTCGGTCTGGCCGCCTGGGCGGTGCTCGGGCTGGGGTTCGGCGCCCTTCTCCGGAACCAGGTGGCCGCCATACTCGTGGCCGTCTCCCTCGTGACCATCGTGGAGGGCCTGCTGGGGTTGTTCCTCCGGTGGGCGCATCTGGGCTGGTTGGCCAAGGTGCTCCCCGCCGCCGCGTCGACCGCCATCGTCCAGCCCTCCACGACCAAGGCCGCCGACCTCCTGCCCTGGTGGGGAGGGGCGCTGACCCTGCTCGCATGGGGCGTCCTCACCGCCGTGCTCGGCTCCGTGTTCACCCTCAGGCGCGACGTCACCTGACCGCGGCCGAGCCTCCGCGATCTCGAAACGGGGGGCGGGCGCCGCTCCGCTGATCTACCGTCTCGGCGATGGGGTACACAGCTGCAGGGGCGGGGGCGGCTCCCGGCGCGTCGGGCTCCCCGATGGCGCCCGGGGCGCCGCCGGCGGTCCGGCTGGACGCGGTCCACAAGACGTTCGGGGCGGTCGAGGCGGTGAGCGGGGTGGACCTGGTCGTCCGGGCCGGCGAGGTCATCGCCTACCTGGGACCGAACGGCGCCGGCAAGACCACCACCATCGACATGATCCTGGGCCTGTCCCGGCCGACGTCCGGGCAGGTCCGCGTGTACGGCATGGCCCCGCAGGAGGCGGTGCGCCGGGGCCTGGTATCGGCGGTGCTGCAGAGCGGGGGCCTGCTCAAGGACCTGACCGTGGCCGAGACCGTCGAGTACACGGCCCGGCTCTTCAGCCGCACCCGCCCGGTGGACGAGGTGATGGAGCGGGCCGGCATCGGCCCCCTCGCCGGGCGCATGGTGGGGAAGTGTTCCGGTGGCGAACAGCAGCGTCTGCGCTTCGCCATGGCCCTGTTACCCGATCCCGAACTTCTGATCCTGGACGAGCCCACCCAGGGCATGGACGTGGAGGGCCGTCGGGAGTTCTGGTCGGCCATCCGCGCCGACACCGCCAGGGGGCGCACGGTGATGTTCGCCACCCACTACCTCGAGGAGGCGGACGCCTACGCCGACCGGATCGTGCTCCTGCGGCGGGGCCGGATAGTCGCCGACGGGACCGCAGCCGAGGTCAAGGCGCTGGCCGCCGGGCGCACGGTGAGGGCCACCCTGCCCGGCGCCGACCCGACTGCCCTGGCCGCCGTGCCGGGGGCCGAGCGGGTCGAGGTGCGCGGCGACGTGGTCGTGATCCACTCGCAGGACACCGACCGGGTGGCCCGCTACCTGCTCACCGAGACGGCCGCCCACGACCTGGAGATCACCGCCCGGGGCCTGGAGGAGGCCTTCCTGGCGCTGACCGGGGACGGCGAGGCCGGGCGGCGGGCCGCCACGGTGGGGGAGGTGCGGCCGTGACCGCGGCGTTCGATGCGGCGGCGCTCGAGCGGCCGGTCCCGCCGCTCGGGGGCTTCAGCCCGGCCCTGGTCCGCCTGGAGGTGCGCCGGCTCCTGCGGAACCGGCGCACGCTGATCTTCACCATGGTCGTGCCGGCGCTGTTCTTCCTGATCTTCGGCCTGAACAGCGCCTACGCCAACCTGCGCGACGGCCGGGGCAACGTGTCGGCCTCCGTGTTGATCTCCATGGCCCTCTACGGAGCGGTGCTGGCGACCACCACCGGCGGGGCCATGGTGTCCATAGAGAGGGCTGCCGGCTGGAGTCGCCAGCTGCGGATCACCCCGCTGTCCCCGGTGGCCTACATCGCCACCAAGATGGTCACCTCCCTGGTCCTCGGTGCCGCCTCCATCGCGGTCGTCTACGTGGTGGGGGCGTTCGCCCACAAGCCGGTCATGCCGACCTGGGTGTGGGCGGTCACCGCCGCCGCCCTGTGGATCGGGTCCCTGCTCTTCGCCGCCTTCGGGCTGTTCGTCGGCTACCTGCTGCCGTCGGAGAACGTCATGCAGATCATCGGCTTCGCCCTGATGCTGTTCTCGTTCGGGGGAGGCCTGTTCATCCCGCTCAGCCAGTTCTCCCCGGCGCTTCGGACCATGGCCTCCTTCACCCCCCTCTACGGTCTCAACCAGATCGTCCACTACCCGCTGGCGGCCGGGTAGTAAACCTGGGCGACGTCGTCC
>JAKAXG010000759.1 GCA_021827225.1 Actinomycetes bacterium
TGGAACGAGCAGGTCGAGGTGGAACGGATCCAGAGGCGCCTGGGCCTGGCGGCGCCGATCATCGAGATGTTCTCGAACGACCCCCGGCTGGCCCACCTGGCCACCTGGGATCCCGCCGCCCTGCCGGCGGTCTAACCGGCGCCGGCCGTCGGTGCACCAGGCCCTCGAGGTCCTCGGGCTCGTCGCCGGGGCCGCCGCGGTGACGGTCACCATCATGTCGGCCATCCGGGCGGTGGTACTGCCGCGGGCCACGCAGAACCTGATACCTCGGGTCACCACCAGCGCGGTCCGGGCCCTGTTCCGCCTGCGGGCCACCCGCTCCAGCTCCTACCACGACCGGGACCGGGTGATGGCCATGCTGGCCCCGGTCGCCCTGCTGTCCATGCTGGTCAGCTGGCTGGCGATCCTGTTCCTGTCATACGCCCTGATGTTCTTCGCCATCACCGGCCGCTCGGCCGAGGGATCGCTGAAGCTGTCCGGGTCGTCGATCGTGACGCTCGGTACCGAGAGCGACCCCCGCTTCTGGCCTTCCGTTCTCAGCTACTCGGAGGCGGCGCTGGGGCTGCTGGTGGTGGCGCTGTTCATCACGTACTTCCCGTCCATCTACAGCGCCTTCACCCGCCGCGAGACAGGCGTGACCCTCCTGCAGGTCCGAGCCGGGGACCCCCCGCAGGCCACCACCATGCTGATCCGCTACCACCGCATCGAGGAGCGCCGCTACCAGCTGAGCGAGGTGTGGCGCCAGTGGGAAGCGTGGTTCGCCGACATCGAGGAGTCCCACTCCACCTTCCCGATCCTCGCCTTCTTCCGGTCCCCCCAGCCGGAGCGGTCCTGGATCACCGCCGCCGGTGCCCTCCTCGACGCCGCCGCGTTCTGGGTGGCGTGCGTGGCCGAACACCCGGTCGATCCCGACGCCCAGCTGTGCATCCGGGCCGGCTTCCTGGCTCTGCGCCACATCGCCAACGGCTTCGGGCTGCCCCACGATCCCGATCCCTCGCCCGGCGGTCCCATCACCATCTCCCGGCAGGAGTGGAACGCCGCCATGGCCGAGATGGAGGCGGCCGGGGTGCCGCTGGTGGCGGACCGGGACCGGGCCTGGGCCGACTGGAGGGGCTGGCGGGTCAACTACGACACGGTGCTGCTGCGACTGGCCCGCCTGGTGGAGGCGCCTCCGACCCCGTGGGTCAGCGACCGCTCTCCTGTGGGGGACCGGCGGGGCCGGCAACCCGGCGCCGGGCCCGCTTCCCTCCCCGGCCGAACACCCACCGAGTGGCGGCGATGGACAGGAAGATGACCGCCAGGACCACCACGATGCCCCACAGGTCCGAGGCGTCCGCCGCGGAGCTCACGAAGTTGCCGTGGACGTTCGGCCCGTTCCCGACCACCGTGATGACCGACCCCGGGCCGTTGGGGTTGGCCAGGGTGGACGGCGGGGCGCTCGTCGGGGGCACCGTGGTCGCCCCCGGCTGGCCGCCGGTGGTCACCTGCAGGGAAAAAGACACGCCCCTCATTGTCCCAGACCCGGCCGCCCTACCAGGAGTCAGCGGCCGGACGTCCGGACCGGCCGGCCGGCGCGGGTAGCCTGCAACGTCGTGTCCGACGCCTGGATGATCGAGCCGTCCGGACCTCTCCGCGGTGAGGTCCAGGTGCGGGGATCGAAGAACGCCGTAACCAAGCACATGGTCGCCGCCCTTCTCGGCGACGGCCCCAGCACGATCTCCAACGTGCCGGAGGTCGGCGATGTGGACATCACCGCCGGCATACTGACCGCCATCGGCGCCACCGTGGAGCGGGAGGGCGACTCGATCACCGTCGATCCCCCGGCGGCCGCCCTGCCGTCGGTGCCGCTGCGCTTCAGCGGGCTCAACCGTATCCCGGTGCTTCTCCTCGGTCCCCTGCTGCACCTGACCGGGGAGGCGTTCGTCCCCCGCGTCGGCGGGGACCAGCTGGGCGGCCGTCCGGTCAACTTCCACGTCGAGCTGCTCCGGGCCCTCGGCGCCGAGGTGGAGGTGACCTCCGAGGGGATCGCGGCGCGCTGCACCCGCCTGCGGGGTGCCATCATCGAACTTCCCTATCCCAGTGTGGGAGCGACCGAGTCGGCCCTGCTCTCCTCAGCCCTGGCCGAGGGCAAGTCGGTGATCCGCAACGCCGCCAACGAGCCTGAGGTTCTCGAGCTGGCCCTGTTCCTGCAGCGCATGGGGGCGCGCATCGAGTTGCAGCCGGACCGCCGGATCGTCATCGAGGGCGTCCCCCGCCTGCGGGGGGCCCGCACCCGCCTGCAGGGCGACCGCAACGAGGCTTTCAGCTACCTGGTCGCCGGGCTGATCACCGGCGGCGAGGTCCGGGTGGTGGGCTGCCGCCAGGACCGCCTGGTCACCGCCATAACCACCCTCATGCGTATGGGTGCTTCCGTGGTGGTCGACGAGGTCGCCATGACCGCCTCCGCCCCCAACGGCCTGCGCGCCGCCGCGGTGCAGACCGATGTGCACCCCGGCTTCATGACCGACTGGCAGACCCCTCTGATGGTCCTGTTCACCCAGGCCGAGGGCATGTCCGTCCTGCACGAAACCGTC
>JAKAXG010000760.1 GCA_021827225.1 Actinomycetes bacterium
CGAGGTCCGTCGCCCCGGAATCGACCATCTTCCATCCCTCACCGGGGCCGGCTATGTCGTGGCCTTCCAGCCACATCGGCTCGTACCAGCTGAACGGAACGTACAGCTCGGCCATGTCGATCTCGGCGCGGGGGTTGGTGATGCCGGCCTGCCGGTAGACGTCGTGGGCGCACTCCACCCCAGCCTGCGGCTTGACCGGGTTGCGGCCCGGGAAGGTGCTGAGCTCGCTTTTCACCGACAGGCCGTGGAACCAGGCGGCCGGCTTGGAGGTACGCCGGGCGCCCTCCTCGTTGCTCAGGATCACCGCGCAGGCCCCGTCGGAGGACGGGCAGGACTCCTGGAAGCGGATCGGGTCCCACAACATCGGGGACTCTTTGACCTTCTCCAGGGTGATGTCGGGCATCTTCAGGTGGGCGTAGGGGTTCTTGGCGGCGTTGCGCCGGTCCTTCACCGCCACCATCCAGCCGATGTACTCCGGAGCGCCGGACTGGTGGATGTAGGCCCGCATCCAGGGGGCGAAGGCCCCGCCGGCCCCGATTCCACCGGACCGGCCGCCGGCCAGGCCCCATTGGGCGTTGCCCTCGGACTGCTTCTCCCACGACACGGCCAGGACCGTGCCGTGGATGCCGGCGATCACGTGGTGGGCGCCGACTATGCAGGTGGAGCCGCCGACCGAGCCGGCGGTGTGCACCCGCAGCAGCGGCTTGTTCGTGGCCCCGACGGCGTCGGCCAGGAAGATCTCCGGCATGACGATGCCCTCGAAGGCGTCGGGGGCCTTGCCTATGACAACGGCGTCTATGTCCCGGATGGTCAGCTCGGCGTCCTCGAGGGCCCGGTCGATGGCCTCACGTAGCAGGCCGGGGATGGACACGTCGTCCCGGCGCTTCTTGAAGTTGGTCTGCCCGACCCCGATGATGGCGCACTTCTGGTTCGACATGACTATTCACCCTCCAAGAGGCACACCAGGTTCTGCTGCAGCAGCGGTCCGGCGGTGGCGTGGGCCAGCGCCCGGCTGGCGGACCCGTCGATGATGCGGGCCGCCGCCTCGATGATGCGGACCAGGCCGACGGCCATGATGGGATTCCCGGCCAGCGGCCCGCCGGAAGGGTTCACCCTGGTCGGGCCGCCGGGGGACAGGCCCAGCGACTCCAGCAGGATCAGCTCCTGCGGGCTGAACGTGGAGCACAGCTCCACCACGTCGAGCGGGCCGCCGTCGTAGCCCGCCTTGCGGGCCGCCAGCGCCGTCGACGGCGAGGAGGTGATGTCGCGCACTCCGGGCTGGTGGGCTTCTATGCGGTGGTCCATGCCCCGGATCCACGCCGGCCGCTCGCACAACGAGCGGGCCCGGTCGCCCCGGGCCATGACCACCGCCACGGCACCGTCGGAGATGGGGGGGCAGTCATGCTTTCGCAGCGGGTTCCGGAAGTACGGCTGGGCCAGCAGGGCATCGACCGAAGCCCCGTCGTCGGCCAGCTGGGCGTTGGGGTTGGATGCCGCGTTGCGCCGGCTGTTGGCCACGACCGCGGCGAAGTCCGCCTCGGTGGCCTTGCCGGAGTCGAGCAGGGCCCGGGCCTGGATCCCGGCCAGGGACACCGGGTCGATCCCGAGAGGGGCCAGGAAGTACGGGTCGAGCTGCTGGGCCCACACCTCGGCCGGGTTGGACGGCGACGACTTGCCCGAGCCGAACGCCAGGGCGATGTCGATGTCGCCCTCCTGCAGGCGCATCCAGGCCTCGTACATGGCCCATGCGCCGTCCGCCTCCACGTGGGACTCCGAGATCGGGGGCCAGGCCCCGGCCGCTTCCAGGTTGGACACGAAGGCGAACGGCCCGCCGGTCAGGTAGTCGCACGAACCGGCGCAGGTGAAGCCGATCTCCCTCCGGTCGATGCCGGCCATCTCGATGGCGGCGGTGACGGTGGGAACGAGCAGCTGCACCTCGCTGGGATTGGCGTCGCGGACCGAGGGGGTCTGGGCGAAACCGACGATCGCAATATCAGTAGCTGCCATCAGAACAGATGCTCCTTGTACTGGTCCTCGTCGGCGTCGGGTTCGCCGGTGGCCTCGAAGGAGTCGACGACATCGCCGAGCCCTCCCCAGCCCCGGTTGCTCATGCCTGCGACCGACCGCTCCTCGCGGGGCTTCCACTTGGCCTTGACCCGCATGCCCGGCCGGAGCTCCTCGTGGGTGACACCGGTGATGTCCATACCGCCCAGGGTCGAGTCCGCCCCGTCGAGGCGCACCGAGGCGTACACGAACGGTTCGGTCTTGGTCTGGCCGTAGTAGTTGACCGGGGTGATGATGGTGAATCCGGTGACGATGCCGGTGTCGGGCAGTTCGAGCTCGTCGGCCTCGGTGGTCGGCACCACGCACAGCGAGCAGTAGCCCTTGGAGGGGACGAACACCCGGCCGCACGCCGGGCACTTGGCCCCGATGATGCGGCCCTCGAGCAGGCCGTCGGCGAACCGGTTGAGGTTCTCGGTGAGCCTCTCGCGGTAGGTGAGGGTGACCAGGTGCTCCATCACCAGGTTCTCCTTGGCGGTGTCGGTCACTTGGCCGGCTCCCAGGCCTC
>JAKAXG010000061.1:0-6010 GCA_021827225.1 Actinomycetes bacterium
GGTCCCGGCCCGGTCCCACCCCGACCCGGGTGACCGGCACGCCGGCCTGCTCGGCGATGAACTGGACGTAGTCCTTGGCGGCAGCCGGCAGATGGTGCAGCTCGGTGGCCCTGGAGGTGTCCTCCTGCCAGCCGGGCAGCTCCTCGTAGACGGGGACGGCGTCGTGCAGCTCGCTCTGGTGGTAGGGCATGTGGTGGTAGCGGACCGGCCCGCACTGGTAGGCGACGCAGACCTTGAGGGTGGGCAGGGTGTCCAGCACGTCGAGCTTGGTGAGGGCGATCTCGGTCAGCGAGTTCAGCCGGGCCGCCTGGCGCATCATCACCGCGTCGAACCAGCCGGTCCGCCGGCGCCGGCCGGTGTTGGTGCCGAACTCCCCGCCCCGCTCCACCAGGAGGTCGCCCACCTCGTCGGTCAGCTCGGTGGGGAACGGCCCGGAGCCGACCCGGGTCACGTAGGCCTTGGCGATGCCCAGGACCGAGGTGATGTCGCGGGGCCCGATGCCGGCCCCCACGCAGGCGCCGCCGGCCACCGGGTTGGAGGACGTCACGAACGGATAGGTGCCGTGGTCGAGGTCGAGGAAGGTGGCCTGGGCGCCCTCCAGCAGCACCCGGCGGCCGGCGGCCAGGGCGTCGTGGACCACGCCGACGGAATCGCCGATCATGGGCGCCAGCCGGGGGGCGTACTGGTCGAGGTAGCGCGCCGCGATGTCGTCGGCGGCGAGGGGCAGGCGGTTGTACACCTTGGCCAGGATCTGGTTCTTCTCCTTGAGGACCACCTCGAGCTTCTCCCGGAAGATCTTGGCGTCGAGCAGGTCCTGGACCCGGATGCCCACCCGGGCCGACTTGTCGCTGTAGGTGGGGCCGATGCCCCGCTTGGTCGTGCCCAGCTTGTTGCGGCCCAGGTACCGCTCGGTCAGGGCGTCCAGCTCCTGGTGGTAGGGCATGATCAGGTGGGCGTTGCCCGAGAGCACCAACCGTGAGCAGTCGACGCCGAGGCTGGTGAGCTGGTCGATCTCGGCGAGCAGCACCCCCGGGTCGACCACCACGCCGTTGCCGATGACGGGCACCACGTGGTCGTAGAGGATGCCGCTGGGCAGCAGCTGGAGGGCGAAGCGCTGGCCCTCCACCACGATGGTGTGGCCGGCGTTGTGGCCCCCCTGGTAGCGGACGACCACTTCCATCTCCCGGGCGAGGAGGTCGGTCAGCTTGCCCTTCCCCTCGTCGCCCCATTGGGTCCCGACTACGACTGTGGCGCTCACCAGATCAGTTTAGCCGGCTCGGCTCGTGAGCCGCCCGGCCGCCCATCTGGAAAAAGGGCGGCCGGTTCGGCATCACGACCCTCCTAACGAAGGACCAGTGCGTCAGGCGCGTTCAGCGCCGCGGACGATTCCTCTGTCAAGCCGGCGGACATGAGGACGGGGCCGGTGGAGCCCATGGGGGCGTCGACGGTCACGGTGTCACCTTCGCTGTAGCGACCCTCGAGCAGGGCCAGGGCGAGCGGGTCGCTGATCTCCCGCTGGATGAGCCGCTTTAGCGGCCGGGCCCCGAAGACCGGGTCGTAGCCCTTGCGGGCCAGCCAGGCCCTGGCGTCGTCGGTGACGATGAGGGTCAGCCGGCGCTCGGCCAGCCGCCGCTCGAGACCGCGCAGCTGGATGTCCACCACCGCTTCGAGGTCCTTCTCGGTGAGCGACCGGAACCTGACGATCTCGTCGATGCGGTTGATGAACTCCGGCTTGAAGGTGAGCGACAGGTCGCCCGGGGCGTTCGAGGTCATGATCACCACGGTGTTGGTGAAGTCGACCGTCCGGCCCTGGCCGTCGGTGAGGCGGCCGTCGTCGAGGACCTGCAACAAGATGTTGAACACGTCCGGGTGGGCCTTCTCGATCTCGTCGAGGAGCAGCACGCTGTAGGGGCGGCGGCGGACCGCCTCGGTCAGCTGGCCGCCCTCGTCGTAGCCGACGTAGCCGGGGGGAGCCCCCACCAGGCGGGCCACCGAGTGCTTCTCCATGTACTCGGACATGTCGATGCGCACCATGGACCGCTCGTCGTCGAAGAGGAACTCGGCCACGGCCCGGGCCAGCTCGGTCTTGCCGACGCCGGTCGGGCCGAGGAAGAGGAAGCTGCCGATGGGCCGGTGCGGGTCCGACAGGCCGCTGCGGGACCGCCGGATGGCGTTGGCCACGGCGGAGACCGCCTCGTCCTGGCCGACGACCCGCTGGTGCAGGACGTCCTCCATGCGGACCAGCTTGGCGACCTCGCCCTCGAGCAGCCGCGACACCGGCACGCCGGTCCACTTGGACACCACCTCGGCGATGTCCTCCTCGTCGACCGCGTCCTTGAGCATCTTCGGGCCGTGCTGGGCCTCCGTCTGGCGGGCGGCCGCCTCGTCCAGACGCCGCTGGAGCTCGGGGATGCGCCCGTACTGGATCTCCGACGCCTTGGCGTAGTCGCCGTCGCGCTGGTAGCGCTCCGCCTCCTCCTTGGCCGCGGTCAGCTGGTCCTGGAGGTCGGTGACGATGTTGGCCGACTCCTTCTCCAGCTGCCACTGGGCGTTGAGGGCGTTGGCCTGCTCGCGCAGGTTGGCCAGCTCCTCGTCCAGGCGGGCCAGGCGTTCCTTGGACGCCTCGTCGGTCTCTTTTTCCAGAGCCAGACGCTCGATCTCCAGCTGGGCCGTGCGGCGGTCCACCACGTCGATCTCGGTGGGCTTGGACTCCTTCTCGATGCGCAGCCGGCTGGCCGCCTCGTCGATCAGGTCGATGGCCTTGTCGGGCAGGAACCGGGCGGTGATGTAGCGGTTGGACAGGACGGCGGCGGCCACGAGCGCCGAGTCCTGGATGGTGATCTTGTGGTGCGTCTGGTAGCGCTCCTTCAGGCCGCGCAGGATGGCGATGGTGTCCTCCACGGTCGGCTCACCCACCATCACCGGCTGGAAGCGCCGCTCCAGGGCCGGGTCCTTCTCGACGTGCTTGCGGTACTCGTCGAGGGTGGTGGCCCCGATCAGGCGCAGCTCGCCCCGGGCCAGCATGGGCTTGATCATGTTGCCGGCGTCCATGGAGCCCTCGGCGGCGCCGGCGCCCACGATGGTGTGCAGCTCGTCGACGAAGGTGATGATCTCGCCCTCGGAGTCGGAGATCTCCTTGAGGACGGCCTTCAGCCGCTCCTCGAACTCACCGCGGTACTTGGATCCGGCCACCATGGAGCCCAGGTCCAGGGCGATCAGCCGCTTGCCCTTCAGGCTCTCGGGCACGTCGTCGGCGACGATGCGGTTGGCCAGGCCCTCGACGATGGCCGTCTTGCCCACGCCAGGCTCGCCGATCAGCACCGGGTTGTTCTTGGTGCGCCGGGACAGGACCTGGATGACCCGGCGGATCTCCTCGTCGCGGCCGATGACCGGGTCCAGCTTGCCGCTGCGGGCGTCGGCGGTGAGGTCCCGGCCGTACTTCTCGAGAGCCTGGTACTGCTCCTCGGGGTTCTGGCCGGTGACCCGGTGGCTGCCCCGCACCGCCTGCAGGGCGCCCAGCAGGGCGTCGCGGGAGACGCCGATGCGGTCGGCCATGGCCAGGAGCACGTGCTCCACCGACAGGTACTCGTCGCCGAGGGAGCGCCGCTCCTCGTCGGCCCGGCCGAGCACGTCGTTGACGGCCCGGCCCAGGCCCGGCTCGGCGCCGCCGTAGGAGCGGGGCAGCTTGGCCAGGGCCTCGTCGTTGCGGTTGCGCAACGCCAGCGGGGCCACGCCGACCCGCTCCAGGATGGGCAGGGTGATGGTGTCGGCCTGGCCCAGGAGGGCGGCCAGGAGATGCTCCGGCGCCACTTCGGGGTTGTTGCGGGTGCCGGCCAGGTCGGCGGCGGCCCGGTAGGCCTCCTGGGTTTTCTGGGTCCAACGGTTGGGATCAAGCGCCATGGTTCCTCCTCTTAGCGGAAGGCGCATAAACATCTGGAAGGTTGCGCACGGGGACCAGGTCCCGGCGGTACTGGCGGTGGGTGCGCTCCACCTCTTCGGCCGCCTGGCGGCGGAGCCTCTCCACCTCGGTCGCCGCCTGCCGGCGCACGGCGTCGAGCTCGGCGCGCAGCCGGGCCACCTCGGCCTCCAGCTCCATCACCCGGCGGACCCCCTCCAGGTTGATCCCGGAGTTGGTGAGGTCCTGGATGCGCCGCAGGACGGCGATGTCCTGCTCGCTGTAGCGGCGGCTGCCGCCGACGGTCCGGGCCGGGTCGAGCAGGCCCTTGCGCTCGTAGATGCGCAGGGTCTGCGGGTGGACACCGGCCAGCTCGGCGGCCACCGATATGACGTAGACGGCGCGGCTGGCTCTATGACCGATCGGGCTCTGGTCGGGGTCCATTGCTAATCACTCCACAAGCTCTCTCTCAGGCTGTCGCCGTTCATGAGCCCGCCCAGGGCGGCGACCGCCTTCTCCTCTTCGGGGCTGAGCCGTTCGGGGACGGCCACGTCCACTGTCACCAGCAGGTCGCCGGTACCCGAGGATGCCGGCACCCCGCGACCGCGCACCCGGAACGTCCGCCCCGACCTGGTGCCGGCCGGGACCTTGAGGGTCACGGGCTTCTCCAGGGTGGGCACGGTGATGGTGGTCCCGAGAGCCGCCTCGGCGAAGGTGACCGGCACCGTCAGCGTCAGATCCCTGCCCTTGCGGCCGAAGATCCTGTGCTGGTCGACCTGCACGACGACGTACAGGTTCCCGGCCGGGCCGCCGCCGCGGCCGGCGCCGCCCCGACCCTTGACCCGGATGCGCTGGCCGTCCTCCACCCCGGCGGGGATGCGGACCTTGACCTGGCGGGCGGCGTACTCGACACCGGACCCGTGGCAGGTCGGGCAGGGATGCTCGATCCGGAACCCGCTGCCGCTGCACGCCTGGCAGGGCTGACTGAACGAGAACAGCCCCTGGTTGTCCTGCACCACCCCGCGGCCTCCGCACACGGAGCACACGGTGGGGGCGGTGCCGGGGGCGGCCCCGCTGCCCTTGCAGGTGTGGCAGGTCACCTCCGAGGTGACGTTGACCGTGGTGGTCAGGCCGTGGACGGCGTCGAGGAACGACAGATGGAGCCCGGTCTCGAGGTCGGCGCCGCGCGACGCCCCCGGGGAGCCCCCGGCCCGGCCGGCGGCGCCCCCCGGGGCCCGGCCGCCGCCGCGACCGGCTCGGCCGAAGATGTTGCCGAGCAGGTCGCCGAGGTCGTCGACCCTGAAGTTGCCGGTGAAGCCACCGCCGGGACGGCCGGCGCCCCCGCCCATGTTGGCGAAGGGGTTGCCGGCCGCGCCCAGGCGGCGGACCTCGTCGTACTCCTTGCGCCTGGCCTCGTCACCGAGCACGTCATAGGCGGCCGAGATCTCCTTGAAGCGGTCCTCGGAGCCGGGGTTGGCGTCGGGGTGGTACTGCTTCGCCAGCTTCCGGTACGCCTTGGCGATCTCCTTGTGATCGGCGTTCTCGGCGACCCCCAACACCTTGTAGTAGTCCTTCTCGAACCACTCGCGCTGTGGTGCTATACCGGGTCACCCCCTCACTTTGACCATGGCCGCCCGCAGGACCCGACCCCGCCAGCGGTAGCCGGCTCTCATGACCTCGGCCACCTCCTGGGTGGGCACATCGCCCGGCTCGTGGGCCACGGCATCGTGGTGGTTGGGGTCGAACGGCTCCCCGGCGTTGTCTATGCGTTCCAGGCCCTCCCGCTCCAGGATGGAGAAGAGCGAGGAGGACATCTGTTTGACGTCCTCGCCGCCGCCGTGGGCCAGCGCCAGGTCGGCGGTGTCGAGCACGGGGAGGAGCTTCTCCACCAGCGACTCGGCGGCCCGGTCCCGCAGCTCGTCCTGCTGCTTGACGACCCGCTTCTTGTAGTTCTCGAAGTCGGCCTGCAGGCGCTGCAGGGCCTCCCGGTAGTCGTCGCGCTCCTTGGCCACGACGGCCACCGCGGTGGCGACGGGATCGCCTTCGCTCTGGCTGGTCGGGGCGGAGGTGCCGGTCGCCGGAACGCCTTCTTCTTCGGCAAACACCTCTTCGGCC
>JAKAXG010000061.1:6020-11805 GCA_021827225.1 Actinomycetes bacterium
GGATCGCCTTCGCTCTGGCTGGTCGGGGCGGAGGTGCCGGTCTCGGTCTCCGGTCCGGCCTCCCGTCCCGCCTCCGGCGGAAAACGATCGGCCGTATCGGCGCCCGAGCCCGTCTTCTCATTCACGCCTGTCGCCGGAACGCCTTCTTCTTCGGCAAACACCTCTTCGGCCACTCCTGTCTGCTCGACGGCGAGATCGGATGGGTCGGGGACGGCGCCGGTAGCCGAATCGGGATCCCGTTGTCCGGCGAAGCCGGGCCGGGAGGACGATTCGGCACCGGGGTCGGTCCCGTGCGGGCCGGAGCTCATGATGCGTTGCCCTCGTCCACGATCTCGGCGTCGACGACCTCGTCATCGGCGGAGCCGGGGTTGGTGGGCCCGCCGGCGGTCGGGCCGTCGGTGGGGGCACCGGTGGTGGAGCCGCCGGCCGCAGCGGCCTGCTCGTAGAGCTGCTTGCCGAGCTCCTGCACCCCGACGGCCAGCTTCTCGGTGGCCGACTTGATGGCCTCCAGGTCGCTCCCGCCGAGGGCCTCCTTGAGGGCGGACAGATCGGTCTCCACCTGGGACTTCTGCTCGCCGGTGAAGCTGGCGGCCTGGTCCTTCAGCATCTTCTCCGTCTGGTAGACGAGCGAGTCGGCGTTGTTGCGGATCTCGGCCTCCTCCCGCCGGCGCTTGTCGTCGGCGGCGTGCGCCTCGGCGTCGCGGACCATCCGGTCGATGTCGTCCTTGTTCAGCGAGGACTGGCCGGTGATGGTCATCGACTGCTCCTTGCCGGTCGCCCGGTCCTTGGCCGACACATGGACGATGCCGTTGGCGTCGATGTCGAAGGTGACCTCGATCTGCGGGACGCCGCGGGGAGCCGGCGGCAGGTCGACCAGCTGGAACTTGCCGAGCGTCTTGTTGTACATGGCCATCTCCCGCTCGCCCTGCAGCACGTGGATCTCCACGGAGGGCTGGCCGTCCTCGGCGGTGGTGAACACCTCCGAGCGCTTGGTGGGGATGGTGGTGTTGCGCTCGATGAGCTTGGTCATGACGCCGCCCTTGGTCTCGATGCCGAGCGACAGCGGGGTCACGTCCAACAGCAGGACGTCCTTCACCTCACCTTTGAGCACACCGGCCTGGATGGCGGCACCCACGGCCACGACCTCGTCGGGGTTGACGCCCTTGTGGGGCTCCGAGCCGGTCAGGGTCTGGACCAGCTCCTGGATGGCCGGCATCCGGGTGGAGCCGCCGACCAGCACCACGTGGTTGACCTGCGACTTGGTCAGGCCGGCGTCGCTGATGGCCTGCTCGAAAGGACCGCGGCAGGCCTCGACCAGGTCCGAGGTCATCTCCTGGAACTTGGCCCGGGTCAGCTTCACGTCGAGATGCTTGGGTCCGGTGTCGGTGGCGGTGATGAACGGCAGGTTGATGGTGGTCTCCTGCACCGACGACAACTCGATCTTGGCCTTCTCGGCGGCTTCCTTCAGCCGCTGCAGGGCCATCTTGTCGTTGGAGAGGTCGACCCCCTCGGTGTCCTTGAAGGTCTTGACCAGCCAGTCGATGACCCGCTGGTCCCAGTCGTCGCCCCCGAGATGGGTGTTCCCCGAGGTGGACTTCACCTGGAAGATCCCCTCCGAGATCTCCAGGACCGACACGTCGAAGGTGCCGCCGCCCAGGTCGAACACCAGGACGGTCTGCTCCTCCTCCTTGTCGAGGCCGTAGGCCAGGGCGGCGGCGGTCGGCTCGTTGATGATCCGCAGCACCTCCAGCCCGGCGATCTGGCCGGCCTCCTTGGTGGCGGTCCGCTGGGCGTCGTCGAAGTACGCCGGGACGGTGATCACCGCCTGGGTGACGGTGTCGCCCAGATAGCTCTCGGCGTCCCTCTTGAGCTTCTGCAGGATGCGGGCGGAGATCTCCTGGGCGTTGTACTTCTTGGCGTCGATGTCGATGTGCCAGGAGTTGTCACCCATGTGGCGCTTGACCGAGCGGATGGTGCGGTCCGGGTTGGTGATGGCCTGGCGCTTGGCCACCTCGCCGACGAGGACTTCGTCGGACTTGGAGAAACCGACCACCGAGGGGGTGGTCCGGGCGCCTTCAGCGTTGGGAATGACGATGGGCTCGCCAGCTTCCAAGACGCTGACGACCGAGTTAGTGGTGCCGAGGTCGATACCGACGGCCTTGGGCATGAGCTTGCCTCCGAGGGGTAGATGCGAACTGTTATCGATCAGTGTAGCGAAGTTGAGTGTCACCGACTAAGGAAATCTTCGTCGCTGCGCTGCACCGGCGGAAGGGTACCCTTCGGGGGCGTGGGAACCCTCGTCCTCGTCCGGCACGGCCAGAGCCAGTGGAACCTCGAGAACCGCTTCACCGGGTGGTGGGACGTTCCTCTCTCCGATCAGGGACAAACCGAGGCCCGCTCGGCCGGCCAGCTCATCGCCGCCGAGGGCCTGATGGTCGACATCGCCCACACCTCGGTGCTGACCCGGGCCATCAGCACCCTCAACCTGGCGCTCGAGGAGATGGGCCAGCAGTGGGTCCCGGTGACCAAGCACTGGCGGCTGAACGAGCGCCACTACGGGGGGCTCACCGGCCTGGACAAGGCCGAGACCCGGGAGCGCTACGGCGACGAGCAGTTCATGAAGTGGAGGCGCAGCTACGACGTGCCGCCCCCGCCCATGGAGGCCGGCCACAAGTTCGACATCCGCTCCGACCCCCGCTACCGGCACGTGCCGGCCGACGTCGTCCCCGCCACCGAGTGCCTGGCCGACGTGGTGGTGCGCATGCTCCCCTACTGGTACGACGCCATCGCCCCCGACGTGCTGGCCGGCAAGACGGTGCTGGTAGCGGCGCACGGCAACAGCCTGCGGGCCCTGATCAAGCACCTGGAGCAGATCTCCGACTCGGAGATCACCGGGCTGGAGATCCCCACCGGCGTGCCGATGGTCTACGAGCTGGACGACGACCTGGGGATCGTCTCCAAGCGGGAGCTGGGCGACCCCGAGGCCATCGCCGCGGCCGCCGAAGCGGTGCGCCGTCAGGGTGTCCGCTAGCTCGCTCAAGGATCTGCGGGCCGGGCTGCTCGAGGACCGGTCGCTCACCGGCGGGGAGTGGTGCGCCGCCTACGCCGGGGCGGCCGACGGCTGGCTGGCCTCGCTGTTCGCGACAGCCGTCGGTGGCGCCGGCTCCGGATTCGCCCTCATGGCCGTCGGCGGATACGGGCGGGGGTCGCTGGCCCCCGGCAGCGACCTGGACCTCCTGCTGCTCCACGACGGCCGCAACAAGCGGGTGAAGGAGGTGGCCGACGCCATCTGGTACCCCATCTGGGACGCCGGGCTGCGGCTGGACCACAGCGTGCGCACCGTCAAGGAGGTGCGCACGGCCATGGACTCCGACATCAAAGTGGCGCTCGGCCTGCTCGACGCCCGGCTGATCGCCGGCGACGCGGAGCTGGCCGGCAGCGCCCTCGGGCGGGTCAGCGACATGTGGCGGTCCCGGACCTCCCGCTGGCTCTCCGACCTGGACCGGACCACCCGGGCCCGCCACGAGCGCTTCGGCGACCTGGCCTTCCTTCTCGAACCGGACCTGAAGGAGGCCCGCGGCGGGCTGCGGGACCTGCAGCTGCTGCGCAGCCTGAGCGCGGTGGCCCCGGTGCTGGCGGACACCCTCGGGGACCGGAAGCTGATCTGGGCGGAGAAGACGCTCGGCGCGGTACGGGTGGAGCTGCAGCGGCCGACCGGACAGGCCACCAACGTCCTGCTGCTTCAGGACCAGGACCTGGTGGCCAAGGCGCTGGGGATGGACGACGCCGACGTCCTCATGGCCAGGGTGGCCGACGCCGCCCGGGCCATCGCCTGGGCCTCCGACGACGGCTGGCGCCGGGTCGAAGCCTGGCTGGCCGGGCCCAGAGGGCGCAGCGGGGAGGATGTGGTCCTCGAGCCGGGGATCATGCTGCGCGACGGGGAGATCTCCCTGGCGCCGGGGGCCGACCCGGCCGTGGACCAGTCCCTGGCCCTACGGGCCGCCGCCGCCTCGGCCGAGATGGACAAGCCGCTGTCGCGGCCCGCCCTCGACCGGCTGGCCACCCGGGCCCTGGCCCCCGAGGGGGTGTGGCCGCCCCGGGTGCTGCAGTCCCTGCTGCGCCTGCTCGGCGCCGGCCGCCCGGCCATAGGCGCCATAGAGTCCCTCGACCAGCGGGGGGTGTGGATGCGCTACCTGCCGGAGTGGGCCCCGGTACGCAACCGGCCCCAGCGCAACGCCTACCACCGCTTCACCGTCGACCGGCACCTGCTCGAAACGGTGGCCGGCGCCTCCGCCATGCAGAGCTCGGTGCACCGCCCGGACCTGCTGCTGCTCGCCGCCCTGCTGCACGACATCGGCAAGGGCCGGACCGGCGACCACACCATGCGCGGCATGGCCGTGGTGGCCCACCTGGGCTACCGGATGGGCCTGCGGGCCGCCGACATCGAGACGCTGGTCGACCTGGTCCGCCTGCACCTGGTCCTGCCCGACGTGGCCACCCGCCGGGACCTCGACGACCCGGCCACGGCAGCGGCGGTGGCAGCCGCCGTCGGCAACCAGGACACCCTGGAGTTGCTGGCGGCACTGACCGAAGCCGACAGCCTGGCCACCGGCCCGGCGGCGTGGGGCCGGTGGAAGGCCGGCCTGGTCAGACGGCTGGTGGACCAGGTGGCGGCGACGCTCGAGGGACGCCCGCCGCCGGACAGCCGGCGGGCCGAGCTGACCCCGCCCGAGCGGTCCCTGCTGTCCGCCCGCCGGCTGCAGGTCGTGTTCAGCGACGGCCGGCTGCTGGTGGCCGCCCCCGACCAGACCGGTCTGCTCTCGCACGTGGCCGGGGTGCTGACCCTCGCCGGCGCCTACGTCCGCTCGGCCACCACCATGTCCGACGAGGCCACCGGCATGGCCCTCCTGCGCTTCGAGGTGGCCCCGGCGTTCGACGACCTGCCGGACTGGGAAGGGGTCCGCTCCGACCTGCAGGCCGCCCTGGAGGGCCGGGTGGACGTCGACACGCTGCTGGTCGAGCGCGACGCCCGCTACGCCCGCTTCGCCCCCTCGACCATGGCCGGCACCCCCGAGGTGCGGGTCCTGTTCGACAACGACTCCTCCCCCGCCTCGACCATCGTCGAGGTGCGGGCCCCCGACCGGGGACCGGTGCTGTACCGGGTCACCCGGGCGCTGTCGGCGGCCGGCGTGACCATCACCTGCGCCCTCGTCACCACGCTGGGGGCGGAGGCCATTGACGTGTTCTACGTGCACAGGAACGCCGGGGGCCGGGTCACCGACCCGGCCCTCCAGACGCAACTGCGCGAGTCGATCCTCTCGGCGCTGGGCGGGGTGGCCGCCTAGCCCTTCCCTTTTCCCGGATCCCTCTTCGGGTCCTCGACCAGAAGGCGGCGGTACTCGTGCTCCTCCATGGTCAGGTGCTTGCCCCGCAGCCACAGCGCGAGGGCCAGCCAGGCGGCGGCGACCACGCCCCAACCCACCGCGGCGCCGGTCGAGCCGTGGTAGGCCAGGGCGACGGCGAAGAGCAGAGCCACCGCAGCGGTGACGAGAAAGCCCCGCCACACCCACGCGGAGCGGGGCGGGCGGGGCTTCTCCGTGCCGTGGTGGCCGTCGGCCATGCCGAAGACCATAGGCGCTGTCCCTAGAGGGCGTCGGGCCCGGTCTCGCCGGTGCGGATGCGGATGACGGTGTCCACCGGGCTGACCCAGATCTTGCCGTCGCCGATCTTGTCGGTGCGGGCCGCCTTGGATATGGCGTCGATGATTCCCATCACCGCGTTTTTC
>JAKAXG010000761.1 GCA_021827225.1 Actinomycetes bacterium
GGACGACCTCACCGAGAAGGAACTGGCCGAGGTTCTCGACCTGGCCGCCCCGGAGCGGGCCGAGCCGGTGCTGGCCGGCCGGGGCGTGGCGCTCATCTTCGAGAAGCCCTCCAACCGGACCCGCAACGCCTGCGAGATGGCCGTGGTCGGCCTGGGCGGCCACCCGGTCAGCATCCGGGGCGAGGAGATCGGCCTCGGGGTGCGCGAGACGGTCGACGACGTGACCCGGGTGCTGGCCCGCTACCACGCCATCATCGGGGCCCGGGTGTACGACCACGGCCACCTGGAGGCCATGGCTTCGGTCGATGAGGTCCCGATCGTCAACCTGCTGTCGGACTTCTCCCACCCCACCCAGACAGTCGCCGACCTGATCACCCTGCGGGACCGCTGGGGCGCCCTGGCCGGGAGGTCGGTGGCGTGGATCGGCGACGGCAACAACGTGGCCCGCAGCCTGGTCCTCGGCGCCGCCCTGTCCGGCATGAACGTGCGGCTGGCCTGCCCCCCCGGCCACGAGGTGGACCAGGTTGCGGTGGACGGGGCCCGGTCCCGGGGGGTGGAGGTGTTCCAGACCACCGACCCGGCGGAGGCGGCCGACGGTGCCGACTGCCTCTACACCGACGTGTGGGTGTCGATGGGCCAGGAGTCGGAGGCGGCCGCCCGGATGGACGCCTTCACCGGCTACCGGGTGACGGAGGACCTGATGGCCCGGGCCGCCCGGGGCGCGGTCTTCCTGCACTGCCTGCCGGCTCATCGCGGCCTCGAGGTCGACGCCGCGGTTATCGACGGGCCGGCCAGCGCGGTGTGGGACCAGGCGGAGAACCGTATGCACGCGGCGCGAGCCATTTTTCTGTGGTTGACCCGCCGGTGAAGCTGTCGAAGACCCAGCGTCAGCACCGGATCATCCAGATCATCGAGCAGTCGCCGGTGCCCTCCCAGCAGCGGCTGGTCGAGTTGCTCTCCGATGCCGGGGTGGAGGCCACCCAGGCGACCGTGTCCCGGGACCTGGAGGAGATCGGGGCGGTCAAGGTGCGCGCCGCCGGCGGCGAGTCCGTCTACGCCGTGCCCGACCTGCCCAAGGACCGGGTGGCCCCCGAGGAGCACCTGCGCCGGGTGCTGGGCGAGTGGGTGGTGGAGGTCACCTGGTCGGCCAACCTGGTGGTCGTGCGCACCCCCCCCGGCTGCGCCCACGTGGTGGCCTCGGCCCTCGACCGGGCCGGCCTGCCCGAGATCCTCGGGACGGTGGCCGGCGACGACACCATGATCGTGGTGGCCGTCGAGGAGGTCGGGGGGGCCAAACTGGCAGAGCACCTGAGCTCCCTGGCCGGTCTGTAAGTCTTGTTGCCGATTATGAAAAAGGAAGAGCGATCAGTGCTCCATCGTCCGCGGCCCCTTCCCGGTCGCTCCGCAACCGCCGGGCCGGTGGCGCCGTGACCCTCTGGCAGGGCCGCTTCGGTGAGGCCGGACCGGCGGAGGAACTGCTGCGCTACACCGTCAGCATCGACTACGACTCCCGCCTGGCCGCCGACGACGTGGCCGGCTCGAAGGCCCACGTGCGGGGCCTGGTCTCGGCCGGGATCGTCTCCGAGGACGACGGCAAGATTCTCGTTGCCGCCCTGGACCGGGTGGGGGAGGAGCTGGCCACCGGGGTGCTGGCGTTCAAGCCGGGTGACGAGGACGTGCACACCCTGGTGGAGCGGCGGGTCACGGAGCTGGCCGGCAGCGTCGGGGCCCGGCTCCACACCGGCCGCAGCCGCAACGACCAGGTGGCGACCGACCTGCGGCTGTTCGCGAAGCGGGAGCTGCGGGCCACCGCCGGGCGCCTGCTGGAGCTGGCCGCGGTACTGCTCGAGCGGGCCAAGCAGGCCGGCGACGCCTACCTGCCCGGCTACACCCACCTTCAGCGGGCTCAGCCGGTACTCCTGGCCCACCACCTGCTGGCCCACGGCTGGGCGCTGCTGCGCGACGTGGAACGCCTCGAGGACGCCCGCCGGCGAGCCGACGTCTCGCCCCTGGGGGCGGGGGCGCTGGCCGGCTCCTCGCTGCCTCTCGACCCGGATCTGACGGCCGCCGAGCTGGGCTTCTCCCGCCGCTTCGAGAACTCCCTCGACGCGGTGTCCGACCGGGACTTCGTCGCCGAGGCGCTGTTCGCCCTGACCATGGTCGGTGTGCACCTGTCCCGTATGGGGGAGGAGCTGGTCCTGTGGTCGAGCGACGAGTTCGGCTTCGCCACCCTCGCCGACGCGTACTCCACCGGCAGCTCCATGCTCCCGCAGAAGAAGAACCCCGACATAGCGGAGCTGGCCCGGGGCCGGGCCGGCCGCCTGATCGGCGATCTGACCGGGCTGCTGGCCACGCTGAAGGGCCTGCCGTTGTCCTACAACCGGGACCTGCAGGAGGACAAGGAGCCGCTCTTCGACGCCTTCGACCAGATCAACGGCGGGCTGGTCGCGCTGTCGGGGATGATCGCCACCGCCACCTGGAACCTGGACCGGATGCAGGCCGCAGCCGACACCCCCTACGCCGCCGCCATCGACCTGGCCGAGTGGCTGGTGGCCCGGGGCATGCC
>JAKAXG010000762.1 GCA_021827225.1 Actinomycetes bacterium
ACGAGGTGGTGGCCGACTGCCTGAGGGATCTGCACACCGGGCTGCGTTCCCTCAAGTTCCTCGGCTCCTACCCGGCGGCCGGGGCGCACGGCGCCGACGTCCGCCAGCGGGTGGGCCAGGCCTGGGAGGCCGCCGACCGGTGGATCGACGAGATCCGTTCACGAATCATGGGAGATTGATATGACCGAGTTCGACCTGTCCGTCACCGACAAGCTGCTGTCGACGACCAGGTCGGTGCGCAAGCGGCTGGACGTCACCCGGCCGGTGGGCACCGAGGTGGTGCTGGACTGCCTGAGGCTGGCCGTCCAGGCCCCCACCGGGAGCAACCAGCAGGGCTGGAGGTGGATGGTCGTCACCGACGCCGACAAGAGACGGGCGCTGGCGGACATGTACAACGAGGGCGGCCGGGGGTACCTGCAGTCGGCGGCCGGGCGGGAGATGGACCCGCAGACCAGGAAGGTCTACGAGAGCGCCCTGTTCCTCACCGACATCCTGGCCGACGTGCCGGTGCACGTGATCCCCTGCATCGAGGGCCGGGTGGACAACATGCCCAACGTCGGCGCCGCCTCCATGTACGGCTCCATCATCCCCGCGGCGTGGAGCTTCATGCTGGCCCTGCGGTCCCGGGGTCTCGGAGCGGCGTGGACGACCCTGCACCTGTTCAAGGAAAAAGAGGCGGCCGAGCTGCTCGGCATCCCCTTCGACTCGGTCACGCAGGTCGCGCTGCTGCCGGTGGCCTACACCGTCGGCACGGACTTCAAGCCGGCGCAGAGGCCCCCGGTGGAGAACATCACCTACTGGGATTCGTGGGGAACCACCCGGTAACAGACGAATAGGGACCTTGGTCCCTATCGGGCCAGACGGGAACATCCTTACGGTGGGCGCCATGACCGGCCGGGGTGGAACCACAGACAGGGCAGGCGCGACCACCCTGGAGGGAGGGGGCACCATCCGTGTGCTCATCGCCGACGACGACGAGGCGGTCCGCCGCACCCTGGCCCGGCTCGTCGCCCGCAGCGACGGGCTGGTCCTGGCCGGTGCGGCGACCAGCGGGGACGAGGCCATAAGCCTGGGCCTGGCCCTCCAGCCCGACGTGGCCCTCATCGACGTGTCCATGCCCGGCCGGGACGGGATCAAGGTGACCGAGGCGCTGCGGGCCGGCTCACCGGCCACCCGGGTGGTCGCCCTGTCCGGATCGGCGGAGCGGGCGGAGGTGCTCGGGATGCTGGCCGCCGGGGCGTCGGGGTACCTGTTGAAGGGCGCCACCACCGACCTGGTCGCGGCGCTGCGGGCGGCCGGGCGGGGGGAGGGGGTGCTGGCCGGTGAGATCGCCTCCGAGGTGATCGGGGAGTTGAGCACCCGGCTCAGCCGGCAGCGCGAGGACGAGCAGGAGCGGCACCTGCGGGCGGCCCGGGTCCGGGACGCCATCGACGGAGGGCTGCACATGGCCTTCCAGCCGGTGATGACCCTCGACACCGGCCGGATCGCCGGTCACGAGGCGCTGGCCCGTTTCCGGACCGGGCCGGCCCGGCCACCGGACCAGTGGTTCGCCGAGGCGTGGTCGGTCGGTATGGGCTTCGAGCTGGAGTTGGCGGCGTTCCAGCAGGCGGTGGCGACCGCGGCCCGGGTGGCGGGCACCCGCCTGGTGAGTGTCAACCTGTCCCCGGGCGTGCTGACCGACCCCCGCTTCGCCGCCCAGATGGAGACCTGCCCGCTGGCCGACCGGCTGGTCCTGGAGGTCACCGAGCACGCCGTGGTGGACGACTACGGGCCCCTGGTGCGGGCCCTGCACCGGTACCGGGCGGCCGGGGCCCGGGTGGCCGTCGACGACGCCGGCGCCGGCTACGCCAGCCTGCGCCACGTGCTCATCCTGCGGCCCGACCTGGTCAAGCTGGACCGCAGCCTGGTCACCGGCATCCACGAGGATCAGGCGAAGCGGGCGGTGGCGGTCGGGATCATCTCCTCGGCTTCCGAGCTCGGGGCCACGGTCGTGGCCGAGGGCATCGAGGAGGAGGCCGAGCTGCGCTGCGTCGCCGGCCTCGGGGCCCGCCTGGGCCAGGGCTACCTGCTCGGCCGCCCCAGCCCGCTCGGCCCCGCCCTGTACCCGGCCGGATGAGCCCCGCCCCGCTGCGGGCGGCCCGCCGGCTGGGCCGGAGCTGCGCCGTCATCATCGCCGTGGCCGTCGCCGCCGCCATCGGGCTGTCCACCCTGACGGTGTGGTTGAACGCCCGGGACAGCCACCGGCTGCTGGAGCTGCAGGCCCGGGACGCGTCGGTGTCGGTGACGTCGCTGCTGACCCAGATCAAGTCCAGCATGGCGTCGATCGGGGCGGTGGCCACCGCCACCGATGCCGACCCCACCAGCCTCGAGCGCCTGGCCGGCCAGGAGTCGGCCAGGGGGACCTTCAGCGCGGTGGCGGTCCTGCGGACCGGCCACGGGAAGGTCACCGGGGTGACATCGGTCAAGGGCCACCCCGACATCGCCGCCGGCGGCGCCGTCAGCCCCTTCGGGCGACAGGTCTACGCCGACGCCGTGTCCGGCCAGGGATTCCAGATCCTCGGTTTCG
>JAKAXG010000763.1 GCA_021827225.1 Actinomycetes bacterium
CGGCCGGCCCCTTCCGGGTGCGGGTCGGTCAGGCGTGCAGCTTGGCCAGCTCGGCCTGGACCATGGCCTCGTGGGCCTCCTCGTCACGCTTGGCCGCGGCCGGGCTCCACCGGCCCCGCATCAGCGGGACCGTGCCCACGAAGAAGATCATGCAGCCGAAGCAGATCCAGTACCAGTCCTTCCACTGGCCGGGGGTCTCCTTGGCTGCCTTCTCCACCGCCGGGGCGTGGGCCAGGGTGGCGGTGGCGCTGGCCGGGAGCTTGCTCACGGCGATCAGGTCCGCAACCGCCTTGGCGGGGGTCACGTGCAGGCCGGTGGAGATCTGCGTGACCGCTTGGCCGATGGCGGCGCCGTCCTTGGGGTTGGCCTTGAGCGCGGCCAGGGTGTCGGGGTGGATGACCGACAGGGTGGCCACCTGCGACGGGTACTCGGCCACCACCTGCTGCACGGCCGCCCCGTAGTTAACCAGCGGGTTCACCGAGTTGATGACCACCGGCAGGATCAGGTAGGCGACGAAGACGACCACCCGGATGATCCAGCCCCAGATGGCCAGGCCGGTGGCGGTGAGCGCCGGGTTGCGGGCCTCGACCGACTCGGTGAAGCTGGCCATCCACGGCACGTAGGCCACGCCCAGGCAGAACGCCAGGATGCCGGTGATGATCGCCAGCGTGTAGTAGCCGGTGTGGTGGCCGGCCTGCTCCAGGTAGACGACCATCATGATGGCGGAGGCCACTCCGCCGATCACCATGAACGGCTTGCGCACCCGCATCTTGTCCGACACGACGCCGAAGATGAGCAGGCCGAGCAGGTCGAAGCCCCAGTTCCAGTTGCCGATGCCGTTGGCGTCCTTGACCGAGAAACCGAACACGGTGGTCAGGTAGATGACGCCGAAGCCGACGGCGGTGTAGTAGATGAGCAGGAAGATCGAGATGCCGAGGGCGGAGATGACCACGTCGGGCTTGAGCAGCTGGCGGAACGGCGACCGCATGGCCGCCTCGAGGTCGGCCTCGGTGAGGCCCTTGGCCTTGGCCTCGATGAGCACCCGGTCCTGCATGGAGACCATGAGCTGGTCCCGCAGGCGGGGCGACAGCTCCCGCAGGCCCACCAGGGCGACGACGAACACCACCAGGCCGACGACGCCGCAGATGTAGTACTCGTGCGTCCAGAAGCCGGGCTTGGGGTTGTTCGGGACGGTGTTGCTGCCTACCACCGCCACGATCAGGCTGCCCAGCACCGGGCCGCTGGTCCAGAAGCCCATGGCCGTGGCCCGTCCCGTCTGGGGCGAGAAGTCCCGGATCAGGGCGGGGGTGGCGACCAGGCAGATGCCCTCGACCAGGCCGACGGCGAACGAGGCGGCGGTGAAGCCCCACTTGCCGGTCTGGGCGGGGATGACCGCCACCACCATGATCCCGGTGATGAGCAGGCCGACCACCACCAGGTTGGTCCGGCCCAGGCGGTCCGTGAGACCGGCCAGGAGCGAACCGAAGGCGCCGATCAGGTTCCCGATGGCCAGGGTGACCACGAAGAAGGAGAAGCCCATGTTGAGCTTCTGCAGGATCAGGGTCGAGACCGACCCGGCGACGTACAGCTCGTAGTAGAGCGTGACCGTGGCCAGCACGGTGATGGCCAGGTACAGCATTCGCGGTCCCGTGTCCGGGTACCGCTCGAGTTGACGGCTCCACAGGCGGTTGATCCCCCCGGGTCGCGCGTTCGTGACTGCTTCCGTTGTTGTGGTTGCCACGGACTTTTCGTATCCCCAATAGTGGCTCGACCGAAGGCCCCGGCCCCCGCCGGTAGTCGAGGTTATCGACGATAAGCGAATCCGCGGCGGTCTGCACTTCGGACAGACCCGCCTATCCCGTCAAATGCCCGTAATCACCCCAAAAACCGGGCGGCCCGGGCCAGGTCCTCCACCATGCGACGTCGGGTCGCCTCCCGCAACTCCGGGTCCGGGCCCCGCAGCACCAGCGACGGGTGGGTGGTGGCCAGGGCGTGGGGAGCCAGCCCGGTGTCGTCGAACACCTCCCCCTGGTGGGCGGTGAGCCGGAACGAGGCCCCGAACAGGGCCTGGGCCGCGGTGGCGCCCCTCGCCGAAGACGGTCCGGGTGGCGTCGGCCCACAGCCCGCACGCCCGGCAGCCGGCCGCCTCGCCGGCCAGGGCCTGCCACGCCGCCGGGGCCGGGCCCACCGGGACCCCTACTCGGCCGTGCTGCTCGAGGTGCGCGCCTTCTTGGCCGCCGGCGCCTTCTTGGCCGCCGTCTTGGTGGCCCCCGCCGTCTTGGCCGCCGCCTTGGTGGTGGCCTGGCGCGGCGTCGCCGGCGCCTCGTGGTCGTGCACGTGGGCCTCGCCGGCGTGCTCGTGCTCGAAGTTCTCGTGCGGATGGTGCGAGTGGGTGAGCTCCGCGTGGTTGTGCTCGTGGTCGTGGCCGGAGCTCAGGTGGTCGAACCCGCCGTGACCGTTGTGGTTGTGGGTGACGTGGAAGTGATGGTGCGTGTGGGTGATGGCCTCGTGATGGTGCTCTTCCCAGGCGCCCTGCCCGTTTCCGTCCACTGCTTCCTCCCGT
>JAKAXG010000062.1 GCA_021827225.1 Actinomycetes bacterium
CAGCGACGCCTGGTAGGTCTCCAGGTTGAGCACCAGCGGGCCGTACTCCACCAGGTCGGGCCGGGTGCCCCGCCCGGTCCGCCAGAACAGGTGCGCCAGCCGGGCCTCCAGCTCCCCGCCCCGCCACGGCGTCACGCAGAAGTCGTCGAAGAGGTCCTCGCGCAGCTCGAGCTCGGGCAGCTGCTCGGCCCCGACGACGAGGAGCACGGGCGTGAGCGCCACGTCCCGCTTGCGCACGGCCCGGCACAGGCCGAACGCACCGTCGGGGTCGCCGTCGGCGCTGATCACCGCCCCGGCCCACCCGTCGTCGGGCTCCAGCCGCTCGGCGGCCGCCAGGGAGGCCACCGCCTTCCACGGGTAGCCGCCCATGTCCAGCGCCTGCGCCAGCTGCGGGTGCGGTGGATCAGGAAAAAGGAGCAGCGGTTCCATGTCCGGCCCCTCCCGACCTCACAGCGCGGTGAGGTACCGGCGCCACTCGAACGCGGTGACCTCGGCCTTGTAATCCGCCCATTCCGCCCTCTTGTTGCGGACGAACCACTCGAAGACGTGCTCGCCCAGCACCTCGGCCATCAACGGTGAGCGTTCCATGGCGTCCACCGCCTCCGACAGGGACCCGGGCAGCGCCTCGATGCCGTCCGCCAGCAGCTGGGCGGGGGAGAGCTCGTACAGGTTGGCGGCCGCCTCCGCTGGCAGCTCGTAACCCTTCTCGATGCCCGTCAGGCCGGCGGCCAGCACCGCCGCGAACGCCAGGTACGGGTTGGCCGCCGGGTCGGGGGCCCGGTACTCGATGCGGGTGGAGTCCCTCTTGCCCTTCTTGGTGGGCGGGACACGCACCAGCGCCGAGCGGTTGTTGCGGGCCCAGGAGATGTACACCGGGGCCTCGTAGCCGACGATCAGCCGCTTGTAGGAGTTCACCCACTGGTTGGTCACCGCGGTGAACTCCCGGGCGTGGGCCAGCACCCCGGCGATGAAGTGGCGGGCCACCGGGGACAGGTTGTACTCGTCGTCCTGGTCGTGGAAGGCGTTGGTGTCGCCGTCGAAGAGCGACATGTGGGTGTGCATCCCCGACCCCTGCACCCCCGGCAGGGGCTTGGGCATGAACGTGGCCATCACCCCGTGGCGGGCGGCGATCTCCTTGACCACCATGCGGACCGTCATCACGGTGTCCGCCATGGTCATGGCGTCCGTGTAGCGCAGGTCGATCTCGTGCTGGCTGGGGGCGTCCTCGTGCTGGCTGTACTCCACCGGGATGCCCATGTCCTCCAGGGTGAGCACCGTTTCGCGCCGCACCTGGCTGGCCAGGTCGTGGGTGGTCAGGTCGAAGTACGACCCGTGGTCGAGCGGGACCGGAGGATCGGCCGCCGTCCCCCCGACCGGGTTGAAGTAGAAGTACTCCAGTTCGGGCGCCACGAAGAACGAGAAACCCATGGACCGGGCCCGCTCCAGGGCCCGGCGCAGCACGTGGCGGGGGTCGCCCTCGAACGGCGACCCGTCCAGGTTCACCACGTCGCAGACCACCCGGGCCACCGGCGTGCCCTCGGCCATGTAGGGCAGCAGCTGGAAGGTCTTGGCGTCGGGCATGGCCAGCACGTCGCTCTCCTGAACCCGGCTGAACCCGTCGATGGTCGACCCGTCGAAGGTCATGCCCTCCTCGAGGGCGTCCTGCAGCTCGGCCGGGGTGATCTGGAACGACTTGGGGGTCCCGAGCACGTCGGTGAACCACATCTGGACGAATCGGACAGCGCGCTCCTCCACGGTCCGAAGCACGTAATCCTGTTGGCGCTCCACGCCGTCAACGTTAAGTTACGGGCCCGGTCGTCACCGCGGTGTCCGCCCGGATGTCACACACTCGTAACACGGGGGGTGGTCCGGGCCCGGGATGGGCATGTCACAATGTTCGACGACTTTTCGCGAGCACCGTCTAAGGAGCACTGGCGTGACCATCAAGGCCGAGTACATCTGGATCGACGGCACGGAGCCCACCCCGCTGCTCCGGTCGAAGACCAAGATCCTGCCGCACCCGACCACCGATCTGCCGATCTGGGGGTTCGACGGCTCGAGCACCAACCAGGCTCCCGGCAAGGCCTCGGACTGCGTGCTGAAGCCGGTCTTCTCCTGCCCCGACCCCATCCGCGGCGGGGGCAACCTGCTGGTGCTGTGCGAGGTCCTCCTCACCGACATGACCCCCCACCCCACCAACACCCGGTCCAAGCTGGTGGAGGTGGCCACCAAGTTCGCCGATCAGGAGCCGCTGTTCGGCCTGGAGCAGGAGTACACCCTGTTCCGGGGCAGCCGTCCCCTGGGCTTCCCCGACCAGACCGGCTACCCGGCCCCGCAGGGCCCCTACTACTGCGGCGTGGGCGCCGACGACATCTACGGCCGCCCGCTCGTCGAGGCCCACCTCGACGCCTGCCTGACCGCCGGCCTGTCCATCTCGGGGATCAACGCCGAGGTCATGCCCGGACAGTGGGAGTTCCAGGTGGGCCCGCTGGGACCCCTCGACGTGGCCGACCAGCTGTGGGTGGCCCGCTGGCTGCTGCACCGCATCGGTGAGGAGATGGGGATCTCGGTGACCCTGGATCCCAAGCCGGTGCGCGGCGACTGGAACGGCGCCGGCTGCCACACGAACTTCTCCACCAACGCCATGCGCCAGTCCTACGACGCCGTCATCACCGCCTGCGAGGCCCTCGAGAAGAACGCCGAGGAGCACGTGGCCGGCTACGGGCACGGCATCGAGGACCGGCTCACCGGTCACCACGAGACGGCGCACTACAGCCAGTTCAGCTACGGCGTCTCCGACCGGGGGGCGTCGGTGCGGATCCCGTGGCAGGTGGCCGGCGAGGGCAAGGGCTACATCGAGGACCGCCGCCCGAACGCCAACATGGACCCCTACACGGTGACCCGCCTCATCGTGAACACCTGCTGCTCGGCGCTGGCCTGACGGCCGTGCGCTAACGAGCCTTGCGGGAGGCCGGTGGTCGCGTGGCGGCCGCCGGCCTCTCCGTCTCTCAGATGACCCGGCGGAACACGTCGTGGCCGATGACGGTGGCCCGCCACTCCTCGCCGGGGGGCGTCTCGCTGGTCATCAGCCAGGTGGTGCGGATCTCGTCCTCGGCGACCAGGCACAGCCCGGACCAGGCCGTGACGCAGTGCGCCTCGGTCCAGTCCACCAGGAACGAGAGCAGCACCGGTGATCCGCCGGGTGGGGCGTCGTACAGACCCTGGACGGCGTGTGACCGGCCGGCGAGGGGGCCCATCCCCGAGCGGTAGTCGCCACGGAGCACGCCGTGGCCGTCCACCTGCAGGGTCAGGTGGGAACCCAGCTGGTTGACCCAGGTTCCGGCCAGCGCCAGCTCGGTCGCCGGGATGCCCGATGGTGCGGTCCTTGTCATGGCTCCAGCCAACAGCGCGCCGGCCCCGCGGGGCAGGGCCTAAGTACCCGACAGGAGGTGCCGGACGGCCCTGATCTGGCTGTCCACCGGGGCGGCCGGGGAGAGGTCGCCGTCCCGGCTGATGGTGAGCATGCGGGGCGGGCGGCTCATCCGCCGGGCGGCCTCGGCCACTCCGGGATGGGAGTCGAGGTGGTGCAGGACCACGTCGGCGCTGGCGAGGAGCTGGCAGGGCCGGCCGCCGAGGAGGGGACACTCGTCGGATCGGGCGTCCGGGCCGGTGCAGAGGGCCACGACGAACCCGGCGTCGTGGAAGCGGCTGAAGTCCGACACCATGAGGGCCGGATCGGAGGCCTCGATGAGGAGCTGGGGGTGCGGGTGGGGCGGTGGGGTTCTCAGCCAGTTCTGGGGGAGTCGCTGCAGCATGATGCCCTCCGGGGTGTCGGCCTGCGGTCAGCCTCGCTGCCCCTGGCCGGCGGTGGCAGAGGCGGAAGCCTTGTTCCTCCGGGGCGGGTGGTGGCCGGGATGGCGGCCGCCCGGGCCGTACACCTCGCCCAGGGCCCGGCGGGCCGACTCCCGGCCGGCCAGCATGAACCCGGCCCAGTCCCTGGTGCTCAGGAACTGCCGGTAGAAGCCCACCCCGCGGACCTTGTCGTACGGCACCGGCTCCATGGCCACCACTTCGGTGCTGTGGCGCAGGCGCAGCAGGTTGGTCCGGGCCAGCTCGACCTGCTGGCTGGTGCGCACCTGGCTGGCCACGTAGAGGATGCTGGCCGGGCGGTCCGCCCAACCGGTGGCGTCCTCGCCGGCGAACCCCGGCGGGTAGAAGCCGTTGATGGCCACGGCCACGTCGGGAGGCGGCTCGATGTCCAGCGCCGGTATGACCGGGAAGATGTCGACGATGCCACCGTCGCACCAGTGGTCGCCCTCCAACTCGACCGGTTCGATGAACAGCGGCAGCGACACCGCCATGCGCACGGCGCGGGCCACCGGCAGGTCCGGGTAGGTGCGGGGGCCGATGTACTCGACCCGGTTGTGCTCGATGTTCCATATGGGGGCGTAGGCCGGCACCGCCAGGTCCCCGAGGCGCATGTCGCCGAGCAGCTTCCGGTATGTCGCTTCGATCCGCTCGCCCCGGATGACCCCGATGAAACCCCGGGCCCGGGTCGGCGCCAGCGTGGCCAGCGTGACCCAGTCGACGTCCACGTACTCCGACGGCTGCAACCCGAGGCAGAACTCGGCGGCCTCGTCGCTCGGCACGCCGGCCGCCAGCGGGAACCCGAACAGGGCCGAGCCGGAGCACATGGAGATCATCGACGGTCCGACGCCGCCCTCCTCCAGCGCCCGCACCACCCCGATGAGCGACGCCAGCGCCCCGCTGCCGCCGGTGGCCAGCACCGCCACCCGCCGCCCCGCCAGGCCGGGGACGTCGAGCGACTCCGGGGGCGGGAAGGGGCTCCCGCCCTGCGGGGGGCGGCGCTCATGGGGGAGGGGGGCGGCCGCCCGGCGCAGGTCGGCCAGGAACCCGAGGTCGTCACCGACGCCGGCCAGCACCTCCCGGCCGCGGGCCAGGGCATCGAAGTACTGGCGCAGGCGGAACACGTCGAGCACGGTGGAGAGCACGTATCGAATGTGCACCCGGCCGGCGCTGCCGGCCAGGGTCGAAGTTCCCGAGGTCCTTCCGGGACGGGCGCAACGGGACCTTCGCCCTCTGGTGCGGCGGCCCCGCACCCGCTACCTGTCGTAGCGGGTCGTAAGTCGATGGTCCATCCCGAAGGAGGAACCCACATGCGCACGACGGTGAGACGGGTGGCCGGCGGCTTGGCCGTCGGCGGCGGCGCGGTCCTGTTCAGGCCCGGGACGCCCCTGAACCGGCTGGTCTGCCGGGCGATCGATGATTCCGGTCGGCGCCTGCGCTACCTGTCAGGGCGCATGCACGGGCTCAGCTACCAGCTCTCGGGCCGGCATCCCGACCCGAACGTGACCGACGACATCCTCGCCGACCGGATCCGCTCGGAGCTGGGCGGACTCGAGAAGAAACTGGACCTGCCCCACGTCCACGTGATGGTCGAGAACCACACGGCCGTCCTGCACGGCGAGGTGTCCACCAGCGACGACGCCGCGGCCCTCGAGAAGGCGGTGGCGGCGGTGTCGGGGGTCAAGGGCGTGCACTCGCACCTGCACGTCGGCCTGATCGGCGGGGACACCCGACCCTCGGAGGGCCGCCAGCACAGCTGACCCCTACGCCGGGCAGGCTCGCTCCTCGTCGGGCTGGGTTTCCGTGTCCGCCTGCTCGTCGGCGGCGTTCTGGCCGGTGGCTTCCCGGGCCCGGGACAGCTCGACGGCCGACAGGGTGAGGGCCAGCCCGGAGATCACGGCGCCGAGGACCCACAGACCGCTGCGCATGGGCTCGGCGAACACCGCCGCCCCCCACACGATCGACACGAACGGGTCGGCCAGCGTGATCCCGGGCTGGGCCACCATCAGCCGGGCGGCGCTGACCGCGTTCTGGTGCATCCACACGGCCAGGCCGCCGATGGCGATGGCGGTCCACAGCTGCCACGAGGTGAACACCCCGGCGATGCCGCCGGAGGAGTACTGCTCGGTCATCCCCTTGGTGATGGCCGCCGCCAGGCCGTACGCCGTGCCGGTCCCCAGGCCCAGTATGGCCGCCCGCTTCGACCGGTCCTTCCAGCGGACGCCGAGGAAGTAGCAGATGGCGACGCCGAGGCCGGTGGCGGCGATGGCGAAGAGGTAGACGTACCACGCCACCCCGTTGGTGTGGCCCCGGCCGGGGCCGAGGAAGGCGATGAGGGCGACGGTGGATACGGTCATCCCCACGATCGCCGACCAGCCCTGCCGCCCCATCTTGGAACCCAACCAGATGTGGGAGGCGATCATGGTGAGCGGCAACTCGAGCACGAGAAGCGGCTCGATGGCCGACAGGGCTCCCATCCCCAGGCCGGTCGCCTGGAGCACGAACGAGGCGGCCATGCAGAGGATGCCGGCGAACCACTTCTTGGTGCGCAGCAGGTTCTTGATCAACTGCAGGGAGAACTGCTCGTCCCGGTTCTGGCCCCGGTTGGCGGCCCGCTGGAGGGTGTTGGCGGCGGCGTTCGAGGTGGCGGCCAGGAAGCCGAGAAAGTACGCCGTTATGGTCATCGGTGGTTGCCCGCCTTCTCTTATTCCGCTCGCCGGCTGGTGGTGCCGATCCGCCCAGCCGACTCGCAGTTCATCTTCGGGAGATACCCACCCCCGGTCCGCCGACCCTCTGGTCAGGTCCTTTTCGCCGGGCGGGGCCGGGGCGTCGGCCCTCCAGCAGGCGTTCCTGTCGGTGAAATCCAACGTCGTCACCAACGACCACGTGGTGGGCTCGGCCCGGTCGTTCTCGGTCGAGCTGGCGGACGGCCAGATGGTGCCGGCCGCCCCGGTGGGCGCCTACCCCCGACGACCTGGAGGTGATCGGCGACATCGTGACCGGGGGCATCGTCAGCTTCAGCTTCAACGGTCGGGAGGACTCGGAGGGCAACGGGGTGGTGCTGCCCTCCACCATCCAGACCCCAACCCGGGCAACAGCGGCGCCGCCCTCGTCGACCCGGCCGGAGCGCCATCCCCTCCGACACGGTCAAATAGATCGCCTCTCAGCTGACAGCCGCCGGCAAGGTCACCGACAGCGGCCGGGCCGCCCTCGGCATCAGCGGCGTGGACGCCGTCAGCCCGGCCGGGAACCCGGGGGGGTACCGGTCGAGACGGTGCAGAAGGGCGGGGCCGCCGCCCGCGCCGACATCCCCGCCGGGGTGGCCATCACCGCCGTCAACCGGCGGCAGAAGGACGTGCTGGGCGCTGGCGCCGAGCCAGCAGGCCGAGGTGACCTACATCGACCAGGCCGGCCAGAGCCGTCGGTCACCGTGACCCTCGGTCAGCTGACCGGATGATCCTCCCGCTGCACCGGTCGGGCCCGGTTAGCCTCGGCCCCGAGCCGGGTAGCGCGCTGGTGTGCGCACGACTGCGAAGGACGAGGACTTCACCCGCCGGGCCATCGGCGGCTCCGAGCGGATCAGGGGTCTGGCCCATCAGATCGAGGCCGCGGAGGTCCTCGACAAACCAGCCGGATGGTTGAGTTCGGCGGCCGGCCGGGCCCTGACGCCGGCGGGTGTCCGGGATGCCCTGTCCGGATCGTGGCTCGGGCATCCGCTCCATCCCGCTCTCGTCGCCACCCCGCTGGGTTGCTGGACGGCGGCGTCGCTCATGGATCTGGTCGGCGAGCGGACGGCGGGCCGCCGGCTGACCGGGGCCGGACTGCTGTCGGCCCTGCCGACGGCGGCCAGCGGCCTGTCCGACTGGCTGGACACCTCCGGTGCCGAGCGGCGGGTGGGAGTGGTCCACATGCTGTCGAACACCGCCGCCGCCACCGTCTACACCACCTCCTGGATGGCCCGCCGGCGGGGCCGGCACGGCCTGGGGGCCGCCCTCGGGCTGCTCGGCTTGGCCCTGGCCGGTGCCGGCGGCTGGCTGGGCGGCCACCTGTCCTACGCCCTGGGGGTGGGGGTCGACACCAACGCCTTCGACACCGGCCCGTCGGAGTGGACCCTGCTGGACGTGGACGTGCCCCCGGGCGGCCAACCGGTGCGGGCGGTGGCGGGCTCCACCCCCGTCATGGCCTCCCGCCAGCCGGAAGGGGTCCGGGTGCTGGCGGAGCGGTGCAGCCACCGGGGCGGCCCTTTGTCCGAGGGCAAGGTGGAGCAGGGGTGCGTGACCTGCCCGTGGCACGGCAGCCGCTTCGACCTGGCCACCGGAGCGGTGCGCCGGGGCCCGGCCGTCGTGGAGCAGCCCGTCTACGAGGTGCGCGAGGGCGTCGACGGCGTCGCCGTGCGCCGCGACGAGAACCGGGCCCTGCGCTCCAACAGCGTCAAGGCGTGAGCGTTTGACCGGCGGCCGCCCGGGGTAAGAGCGATCCGGTTGAGGGGCACCTGTCTCCGGGACGGGACGGCCCGCGGAGGCGATTCGAGCGATGGGAGCTACGGCCGGCCGGTCCGGCGATGATCGTCGGGGCCTGCTGGCACCCGGCCCGGTCCCGCCGGCGCCCGAACCGCGCACCGCCGGGGCGGTCGCCGTCGCCCTGCGGGAACTGCTGGTCGCCGGGCGGCTGGACCTGCCGCTGCCCGGCGGCGGTGACACGGTCGGGCGGTGGGCGGCGCTGGCGTCGTTCGGCCGGCGCGACCTCTGCCTGGCCCGGCTGGCTGAGGGACACACCGACGCCGTGGCCATCCTGGCCGAAGCCGGCCGCACCCCCGATCCTGGGTGCCTCTACGGGGTGTGGGCGTCCCGTTACCGGGGCGCGGTCGTCCGGCTGGAACCGGCGGGCGCCACGTCGTGGAGCCTGACCGGCCGGATGCCGTTCTGCTCCGGGGCCGGGCTGGTGGACCGGGCGCTGGTCGTCGCCGACCGCGCCGGGGACGGCCGCCCGGTGCTGGTGGCGGCCGATGTCACCGGTCCCCGGGTGGTGGCCGAGCCGGGCACCTGGCCGGCCGTGGGGATGGACGCGTCGGCCAGCGCCGACGTCACCTTCCGCGGCGTGCCCGTCTCCGCCGACGACGTGGTCGGCCCGCCCGGCTTCTACACCGGCCGGTGCGGCTTCTGGCTGGGCGGCGCCGGGGTGGCGGCCGTGTGGCTGGGGGGATCGGCGGAGGCGGTCGACACGGCTGCCGCTGCTCTCGCCGAGCGGATGCCCGACCCCGACCCGCACCGCCTGGCCCACCTGGCCACCCTGCACTGCCGCACCGCGTCGGTCGACGCCCTGATGACGACGGCCGCCGCTACCGTCGACGCCGACCCGGGCGCCGATCACTCCCTCCTGGCCGGGACCTGCCGGTCGGCGGCCGAGCAGGCCGCCCGGGAGGTGCTCGACCTGGTGCCGGTCATCACCGGGCCCTCCCCGCTCACCAGGGACCGGGGGCTGGCCCGGAGGCTGGCCGACCTGCAGGTGTACATCCGCCAGCACCACGGGGGAGCCGACCTGGCGGCCCTCGGCCGGCAGCTGCTCGACGCCCGGCTGCGCAGAGCGTGACCACCGCTCCCGAGGAGTGGCGGTTGGGGACCCGCCCGCTGCCGCCGTTCGAGATGCGGGCCGGCCGGGTGGTGGTGGTGTCCGCCCACCCCGACGATGAGACGCTCGGTGCCGGCGGGCTCATCCTGGCGCTGGGCCGGGCCGGGGCCGATGTCACCGTGGTGGTGGCCACCGACGGCGAGGCCGCCTTCCCGGACCTCGACCGGGAGGCCCGGGCCCGCCTGGCCGGGCGGCGCCGGCGGGAGATGGGTGACGCCCTGCGCCGGCTGGGCCTGGACGGCTGCGCAGCGGTGTGGCTCGGGTTGGCGGACTCGGCCCTCGACCGGGCGGCGCTGGCGGACGCCCTCCGACCCCACCTGGAGCAGGCGGACCTGTGCCTGGCGCCGTGGCCCAACGACCCCCATCCCGACCATGCCGCCGCCGGGCTGGCGGCCCGGGACGCGGCCGGGCCGGCCACCGAGGTCTGGTGCTACCCGATCTGGACCTGGGTGTGGGAGCAGCCGGCGGTCACCGCCCTGCCGTGGGACACCGCGGCGCGCCACCGCCTGTCCGCCGCCGACTCCCGGGCCAAGCAGCAGGCCATCGCCGCGTTCGACTCACAGGTGCGGGCCGGGCCGGGCGGGCGCCCCCCGGTCGTCGACGCCGCCGCCCTGGCCCACTTCTCGCAGGGCGTCGAGGTCCTGTTCCGGATGCCCGCCCCGGTCACCACCCCGCTCGAGCGTTTCGAGTCGCTCTACCGGGCCTGCCCGGACCCCTGGGCGACGTCCAGCTCCGGGTACGAGCGGCGCAAGCGTCGGATCACGCTGGACAGCCTGCCCCGGGACCGCTACCGCCGGGCGCTCGACGCCGGCTGCGGGACCGGGACGCTGACCGCCGAGCTGGCCGGCCGCTGCTCCGAGGTCGTGGCCTTCGACGGCGCCGCCGGTGCGGTCGCCGCCGCCGGCGAGGCGACCCGGGGCCTCGGGAACGTCTCGGTGAGCCGGCGGCGCCTCCCCGGACCGCTGCCGGCCGGCCCGTTCGACCTCGTGGTGTTCAGCGAGATCCTCTACTACCTGGGTGCCGACGATCTGGCCGCCACCCTCGACGCGACCGAGTCGGTCGCCCCGCCGGGCGCCGACCTGGTGGCGGTCGACTGGCGGCCGGTCACCCCCGACGCCCCCCGGGACGCCGATGCCGCCCACCGCCAGCTCCTGGCCAGACCGGGCTGGGAGACCCTGGTGGAGCACCGCGAAGCCCGGTTCCTGCTGCACGTGCTGCGCCGCCGTTGATCCGCGCCGTGGGGGTCGTGGTGCCCGCCCGCAACGAGGCCTCCCGGGTCGGGGCCTGCCTGGCCAGCATCGAGCGGGCCCTGCGCGGCCTGCCCGCCGGCATCGACACCGCCGTGTGGGTGGTGGCCGACCGCTGCACCGACGGCACCGCCGGGATCGTGGACCGCATCCTGGCCGGCCGGCCGGGCCGGGGGTGGGAGCCCTCCGGCGAAGCCCTCCCGGTCGGCTCGCTGCGGGCCCGGGGCGTCCGGGTGGTGCTGCGGCTGCTTTCCGACCATGACCCGGCCCAGGTGTGGTTGCTGAACACCGACGCCGACACCGTGGTGCCGGCGGACTGGGCGCTGGCCCACCTGCGCCACGCCGACCGGGGCGCCGCCGCGGTGGTCGGGCTGGCCGACCTGGCCGGCGACTGCCGGTTGCATCCCGAGGTCGCCGAGCGTTACGCCGAACTGATCCGCGGTCAGCGGTACGGGCCCGGCGCCGGTGCCGGCGGAGGGGGTGGTGCCGGCGGCGGTGGACGGAGTGGTGGCGGCGGTGCCGGTCCCGGCGCGCCGGGCGGCCAGCACGGCCACGTCTACGGGGCCAACCTGGGGGTCCGGGCCGACCGCTACCTGCGGGTCGGGGGTTTCGCCCCCCGGCGCTGCGGTGAAGACGTCGACCTGGTGGACCGGCTGCGCCGGGACGGGGCGGCGGTGGTGTCGCCACTCGACGTACGGGTCAGCACCTCCGCCCGGACGGAGGGCCGGGCCGCCGGCGGCCTGGCCGACCTGCTCGGCTCCCTCCAGCGGGCGGCCACCGCCTCACCCGGAGCCGGGGTGTCGGCCGCCTGAGTCCCGCCACGGGGGCGGCCGCCAACCCCATTACGGGGCCGCGGGTCGCTATAGCCGGCGGAACACCGCCGGATTGATCTCCCAAGGAGGCCGGCGGCGGGGGAGGACCCGCTCGGCGCCGGCGGCCAACGACAGGAGCAGGTCGTCGCTCCACGGCCGGCCCACCAGGGTGATGGCGAACGGCCGCCGCGAGCGGGGCCGGTACCCGGCC